>CAYXOT010000012.1:0-9343 GCA_964466985.1 uncultured archaeon | reverse complement strand
TATTTTCAAATCTGAAGTGAGAGTGAAATAACCTTTGTCAAACAATTTATGACAAAGCGGGCATAAAGATAATCCGTTTCTTGGGTTGGCTCTATGACCTTTTCCTTCCTCTTTTTCGCTGTATTTTTTAATATGAGCACCTTCTATAAATTCAGCTAATTCTATGTCACATTGAGGAACGCAACATTTGAAATTATAATCTTTCTTAACCTTTTTAGACCATGCAGATTGCTTCCTTCGAATCTTAACTTCTCCATAAGAATCTGGAATTGTATAATTTTCATTGTCGATTTCTTTTCCTTCTTCCATATCTGTCGACTCTATCATTTTATAGACTATTTCCTTCTGCATGACAGGTAGAGCACCTTCGCCACTAAAAACCTCTTTTGTTATTTTTTCCATTTCAGAAAGAATCGCACTAAGATAAGGATTCTGAGAATCTAATACGTCATTCTGTATTCTTTTCCAATCATCGTCAGACAGAATATTTGGCAGGTTCAAAGTTTTTATAGCTGTGAAAAAAGTGGAAAATTTATTTGTAAACTTGAACCCTCCATTAACTTCTTCTAAAATACCTCCATTTTTTAAATCTGTTATCCAATAACTATAATTGCTACCAGAACCGCCCCTAGTTCCAATTAGCAGTTCCGTATTAGAAGTTGAGATGAATCCATTTTGATTTAAGTGGTGGAAAAGGTCGGATAAAGGTCTGTAGTCTTGTGTAGGATTTACCATAGAACCATTAGTATTGAACGAATATAGCGATAAAGAGGAGGCGATTATCAACTCTTCAATAGTGTCTGTGTATGATTTGAGATTATCCCCACCATTAACAACTAATGTTTGCCACACGTCCCCAAGTTTTGTCCATTTAAGCGGACATATGTTACCCTCTTTTATGAAACCTAGACGCATAAACCCTCTTATTTTTGTTCTCATAGCAGATGGAGTAACGTTTATTTCTTTCGCAAATTTCTCATTTTGAGAAGATGTAGCTCCCCATCCCAACCCGATATAATTTTTACTAGCATTAACGAGTTTCACTATAGAAGCTCTCTCACCTTTACTTGAGCCTACTCTAGAATGAAACCAATTGCCTCTGCCATATGGAACTGGCATATTATTAGATTATACCCTTATTTTTAAGTTCTTTTTCTACTTCTTCTTGAGACTTGCCACAGATAGAACAACCAGATTGAATTAACCATATTTCTTTAGTCACCTTTTTAACACCCCTACTGCCAAAAGTAGCAGTAACACTTCTTCTTTCAGTTAGAGCACTTGGAATATATCCACAAGATATCCTACCTTTGTCGCAGAATGGACATGACAACTCTTCATATTGTATTCGGCTCATTATCTAACAATTTATCTTAAACGGATTAAAAGATTTATTATGGTATCAATAGAATTAGTTCTCGGTGGTATCGGAACTCTTTTAGGTTCAATAGCAAATGGTGTCATGATTCTACAATATTTTAAAAACAAACCTACACAAAAATAGGTGAAGATTATAAAAAAGCTGTAATGGGCGATAGATATGAAATTATTAAAATAGAACCAAAACAGGCTCTTGATGAACACTTCAATTTCTCTTCTGATTATACTGTAAAAGATGTCGAATGTAAGATAATTTTGACTGATACAGATGATAAAAAAGTAGAGAAAAAGGTTGTATCAAAATACAATGCACCCACTGAAGAAGAACTTGGTTTAGTCTAAGACCCTCTATGCAACAAACCTCTTTAATTACTCAGAAAGACCCTATCCTACAACACTGTCCCAGACCAGGTGTTGTCGTAAAATCGGTTGGTTTTTAAGATTTTGCATTTTTGTCACATTCTCGGTTGTTTCAAAAAAATGCTAAATGTATTATGAATAAAATGAAAATCGTTAAGATTCCTAATACTATAAACTCAGATTTTGTTAGGTTTTGTTTCTTTAACAAAGTTTTATATGATGTGTATCCGAATGCAAAAATCAGTAAGACATAAACCAAAGGATTTCCTTCTGGTACGTCTCCTCTAATAAATGTTCCGAAATATAATGTCATCAACCATGCGAAGAATATCAGAGAAACTACACCTATTATCTGGGAAACCTTGTTGACTTTTTCTTTGACCATTTTATCTAATCCTTTTCGCTCGTTTCTTTGAAATCCGTTTGTCTAAATAAAACAACCCTATAGCAATCAACAAAGGTGTAAGAAATGCTATAAATCCTGTAAATCCACTGAGATTAAAGTCAAATCCTTCTTTCAAGCTTACAAAACTTATAGCGAACATGACAATTAGAATCCAACCCAAGAGCCTTAATTGATTCATACTATTCCTTTTTTGCTTGATTTCGTGAAAGCCTTTTATCGAGATACAATAAACCTATGCCAATCAAAGGGAGTGTGAACTCGGCTAATAAGTCGGTCAGTCCAGAGGGGTTAAGTGAAAACCCACTTGGGAGATTCCCAAAAGTTATGCGAATAATGTACATACCGATAAAAATCCACCCCAAGTAGCTAAGAAGACCTTTTTTGTAGTATATCTTCATAATTATCTTTTTAGACTTTGTTTTAATAAAGACAACCATCGGTTTCTATCCAGTTCTAAATCTATCCTCGCAACTTGGCTCGGCGTCATGCCATTCAAAGCTTGGTGCGGACGGATGAAGTTATACCAAGTGTTGAATCCCTCGGACAATGCCTGTGCCGTATGCTCGGCTTTGAATCCACGCATTACTTTGTCACGCTCTCTGAAAGTGCTATGGAATCTCTCGATTATATTATTGTTCACTCTTTTGTCACGAATGCTCGGATAACGTAAATGCTTAGTTCTTGGGTATTTCCAGAACTCTTTGGATATAGCCTTCTCGTAGGCGAACAGCCCATCGGTAATCATGAATTGCGGTTTGATGTCGGTGTTCTCTTTTGCTTTCTGAAAGACTTCTCTTGCGTCTTTGATATATCTTGTCTTCGTGATGTTGTTAGCTATGAGAAATCTCGTGTGCTCGTCCATCACGTTCCAGTTGTAGAACCATTCGCCATTTACTTTTATCATCTGCTCGTCCGTATGCCAGTCCTTACTTAATTTTGGTTTGAACTGTTTGGTGTATTCATTAATCGCTTGAGAGAACTTCATTATCCATCTTCTTACTGTTTCGTGATGTAGCTTTATCGAAAAGAACTGATTGAGTGTATCGGTTATATCCCTTAGCGAAAGACCTTTGTAGTACAAGTCCATAGACAAAGTTACAATCTTCGGATTTGCTTTCAGCTTGGCGAATTCGCTATCCTCTACGAAAGTCTTCTTACAATCCTCGCAATAATATCTTTGCTTATATCCACCGTCTATTTTTCTTTTACCGTTCTTCTTTACGTTAAGAGAATCGCAATAGGCACACTTTGGCTGTTCTACTGCACCTTTAAATTCTATTTCATCGTGCTTGGCTCTCATCTTGAGCAGAAATTCTACTGCGAAGATGTGTTTGCACTTCTGTTTGTTCCAAGTGAAATCGGGACAGTTGCAACTGAATGTCTTCCTAAAATTCACTATGTAATTCATTTCAGAACGTGATTGCGATGGAACTAAGAACTGCTCTTGGCTAATCATTCTTACCTTGTCGCCTTTGCTTATGATTGCATAACCTCGAATCTGTCGGTCTTCCATACATTATATAGGTACCTACAAATATATAAGCTTATCGGTACCTACGGATTTATAAGGTCTCGTGTACATAGTAATCTTATGAAATTGCAGAAGCAGTTGTCGAGAAAATCTGGTAATGTGGTATATCCGAAATATGTAGTAGTTATTCCGCCCAATAAAATTAAAGAAGCTGGATGGAGAGAAGGTACTGAATTATCTGCTGATGTCAAAAAAGGTAAAGTTATTCTGAGACCTAAACATATCTAATACCATCTGAAATCCCAAATTGACCTTCTTCGTCTTCTTCTTGGTCTTCTTACCATAAAGATAACCTTGACATCTTATCATCAACCTGTTGTTGAATAGGTTTAATTAAATTTTCTTTTTCCTCAAATAAATCATTTAATCCTCTTACTGCATCCTCAGAAAGAAAACGAATTCCGTTAGTATCTATTACTAGAACATCAGTAACATGTCCGACTCCAGGAGAAACCTCTGCTCTTTTTTTTGCTTCATATGTCAAATAAAGTCCTTTATTCAAATTTAACGAAGGGTCAAATTTATTTGATATTAAAGAATTTTCTGCTTGTGGATACCCAGAACCTATACAATGCCAACCTAATTCATCGAAAGGAACAAATGTTCCTGGATTTGTTATAAGATAGATATGAGCTTTATCATCAACTCCTACTACCAAGATTTCTAAACCTACTGGAGTTTCTAAACTTGGAAATTCAAACTCATCCACTATTCTATCTAATCCTTCAATTAGCCTCTCACTTAGACCACTTTGGTCTTCATAAAATTCTTTTATTGAAAGTCCTCTTGGTCTGAAATATTTTTCATCGACTTTCTTTTTTCTTATGGTAGTATAAGATTCTGCTATTTCCTCCACAATAATAGAAATTTTTGGTTTTTCGTCTTTGAATTTGGAGATTATTGGCTCGAGAATTTCTTGGAATGATATACTTGAACCAGATGTCATAGCTATACAATTTTTAGCTATTTGAATGATTTTCTTTTCCTTATGTTCAAATTCTATAGATAGTGAATCGTCTGTTATCATTCTATCTGCTATTGCTATCGCCTTTTGTTTATTATCACAAATCGTACCAATACAAATTGTCATAGGTTTCAACCAACTTCGGTACCTATGTCTAAGATTGTTTCTTAAACTTAAATTTATATTGTTGACAACCGAATGCGACACTCATTTCACCAACCGATAAAGCGACAGAACCCCCAGACCAGTACCTTTATATACTTTATGTTACTAATAATACTAAATTTAGGATATAGAATAACATAAATCAGTGATTAAAATGGCAGGAAAAAGGGGTGTGTTGATTACATTTTCGATAAAGAGCCAGAAGTTTAACCCGTCCGAAAAAACATTCTTCTTCAGGAAACTTTACGGATGGAAGCAGGTGGTGTCCAACGAAGACAAGACATACGAGTATGAGAGACCCGGTATTCTCGACGAAATACCGCATGAAAAGGTCGACCAGTCTTCGTTCATAGTACCAGAAAATCATGCCGACGAATTAATGGACTTTTTCGACGAATGGCATAACAAGATTATGCTGAAGACTTTCAAAGTTTTGTTGGACAGGGAAACAGAAAATATTTTTGATGAGTTTGAGAAAGAATTTGAAGAGGACGAATAATATGGAAATGAAAATAGTTTATTGTGTGCCATGCGGATATATCACAAGAGCCACGTGGTTAAAAGAGGACCTAGAAAAGAATATAAAAAATGTGAAAGTAATTCTCCAAGGCGGGGATAAAGGCATCTTCGATGTTTATGCTGACAAAAAGCTAATTTTCTCTAAGCATAAGGAAGGAAGGTTTCCTGAGACTGATGAAATTATGAAAATGGTGGAATAATGGCTGAAACAATTCACGAAGTAAGGTTGAAAGTCGGGGAATTGACTGCGAGAGAAGAAGCAGGCAGAGGTATTGTCAGGGTTGATTCCAACACAATGGGCAAGCTGGGAATAAAGGAGGGTGATGTGATAGAGATAGAAGGCTCGAGAATAACCGCTGCTATAGCTGTTCGCGCTTATCCTGCCGATGTCGGATTGAACATTGTTCGAATGGATGGCATAACCCGAAGGAATGCAGGCAGTGGTGTAGGTGAATATGTGAAATTGAGAAAGGCCGACGTGAAGGAAGCCAAATCTGTCACACTTGCGCCAGCGCAAAAGGGAGTGATGATTCATATAGCACCGCATTTGATAAAGCAGAACATTTACATGCGTCCGATGGTCAAAGGGGACATTATAATTCCTGCGCCTGCTGGCAGGAGGAGAAGCTCTGGTTTGTTTGAGGATTTTTTCGGGTTTGATTTTGACGAATTCTTTTTCACACCGTTTTCAGGCGAGACGAGATTTGTTGTAACTAGCGCGAATCCTGCAGGTGTAGTAAGAATTGGTGAGATGACAGAATTGGAAATACTGCCGCAACTGCCGGAATCGATGAAACTGGAAGAGAGGGCCGTGCCGACCGTGACTTATGAGGATGTAGGCGGCATCAGGGAGATTACCCACAAGGTCAGGGAGATGATTGAACTGCCTCTGAGGCATCCTGAATTGTTCGAAAGATTGGGGATTGAAGCACCGAAGGGTGTGTTGTTGTACGGTCCGCCGGGGACTGGCAAAACACTTTTGGCGAGGGCTGTGGCGAATGAAGCTGGAGCCTACTTCATTTCTGTAAGCGGTCCGGAATTTTTCTCCAAATGGTATGGGGAGACGGAGGGTAACTTGCGGCGTATTTTTGAAGAGGCTGAGAAGAATGCTCCGAGTATTATTTTTCTTGATGAGATAGATGCAGTAGCACCAAAACGGGAAGAGGTTACTGGTGAAGTGGAAAGAAGAACTGTGTCGCAGCTCTTGACTCTGATGGATGGTTTGAAAACGCGGGGTAAAGTTATTGTAATCGCTGCTACGAACAGACCAAACAGTTTGGATCCTGCATTGAGAAGGGCCGGCAGATTCGATAGGGAAATTGAATTCCCTGTTCCTGACAGAGAAGGCAGGTTGGAGATTTTCAAAATACACACTCGAAATATGCCACTAGCTAAAGATGTTGACTTGGGACATCTTGCTGACATAACACATGGATTTGTTGGTGCTGATGTCTGGGCTGTTGGAAAGGAAGCCGCGATGTCCGCGCTGAGGAGAATCCTGCCTGAGATTAAATGGAAGGAGGAGGAAGAACTGCCGAAAGAGGTGATGGAAAAGCTTATTGTAACTCAGGAAGATTTTGAAGATGCTTTGCGTGTTGTAGAGCCTTCTGCCATGAGGGAGGTTCTGGTTGAAATACCGAAAGTAAAATGGACCGATATAGGCGGGTTGGAAGATGTGAAGACGCAACTGCAGGAGATGGTTGACTGGCCGTTGAAATATCCTGACTCGTTTGAGAAAATGGGAATCACTCCGCCGCATGGTATTTTACTTTACGGTCCGCCGGGGACTGGAAAGACATTGCTTGCGAAGGCTGTGGCGAATGAAGCTGGAGCCAATTTCATTTCCATAAAAGGACCTGAAGTGTTCAGCAAATGGGTTGGTGAATCTGAGAAAGCAATCAGGGATGTGTTCAGAAGGGCGAGACAAGTCGCGCCTGCAATTATATTTATTGATGAAATTGACTCGCTTGCGCCGAGAAGAGGAATGTTTGCGGGAAGCGGTGTGACCGAGGGTGTTGTCGCGCAATTGCTATCGGAGATATCTGGACTGGAGGAGTTGAAAGGTGTGGTTATAATGGCCGCAAGCAACCGGCCTGATATAATTGATCAGGGGTTGCTACGTCCCGGCAGGTTCGACAGGATGGTGCTGGTCCCTGCGCCTGATTACAAATCGCGGGTGGAAATTTTCAAGGTTCACACAAAGAACATGCCGCTTACGAAGGATGTCGATTTGAAGGAGCTGGCAAGAAAGTCGGAAGGGTTTTCCGGCGCAGATATAGAATCCCTCTGCCGTGAGGCTGGCATGGAATCCCTGAGGGAAGATAAGAAATCGAAGGATGTCAAGATGAAACATTTTGAAAGCGTTCTGAGCAAAGCGATGCCGAGCATCACAAAAGAGGTGATGGCTTACTATGAGAAATTCGTCGAGAGAAGAAGAAAAGTCGACAGGGAAGAGAAAGAAGCTCCGCCAAGATACATAGGATAGATTTAATATGAGGAAATTCTAATTTAATCTATGCATAAACTGAACGCCTTTGCTACTATTTCTATTTTGCTTGCATCAACACTAATCTCCCCGTTTTTATTTTCACCGGTAGCATTTTCGCAGGAAACTCCGGCTCCTGGGCCAACGCCTGCTCCTCCAGCGACCGAGCCTGCAAAAACCGAGACCCCTCCGCCAACTCAAACTACCGAACCTGTTAAAGAGGAACCTGCTACAACGCAGGTAGAACAACCGAAGACAGAAGCACGTCCGCGGCCTTCGTGTCCTGCACCACCGCAACCAACTGCATGCAGTGAAAACCAAGGGCTGATAACAAGATTCGACGACAAAGGATGCGTGACTGGTTATGATTGCAAGGAAATAATCAAGACAGAAGTTGGTCAGGTTAGTGTTTGTCCCGAGTTGGAACCACCGAGGATAACGTGCCAAGCCAATGAACAACTGAGCAAAACAACTGATGATAAAGGGTGCATTGTTGGATATAACTGCGTATCAACTGGGACACCTCAGGTTTCTACGCAAGAATGCCCTGTAGTAGTTGAAAAACCGCAATGCGACGGAAATGTTGCACCTGTTTTTGACAGAGGATGCCTTATTTCTTATACATGCATACCAGAAGGGTGTAGACAAGAAACTGACGCGTCAGGATTTGTAAGAGTTGTATGCAAGCGAGAAAAAGTTTGCCGAGCTGATGAACAGCAGAAAGAACTAGTTGATAACTGTAAATTACAAGGTGGCAATCCTATACCATTCAAAGATCCAAGTGGATGTACATTTTACGATTGTCGCTTCGATGAAAGAGGACACAACACCAACCCTCTTAGTGGTCATCAGTCATGCCCTTCACCGGAAGAGATTAATCAGGAAGCCGCACTATGTAAAGAAGCTGGATTGAATCCGCGTATCTCATTTGAAGGCGGTTGTAAAATTGCTAAATGCTCTCAGGAAAAAGGCTCTCGGGAAGGAGAAGATGCCTGTACATTTGTACCTGACTCGGAAAGAATTCGAATAGAAACTAAATGTTCTGCAATAGGATTCTCTGTCGTTAGGGATATTAATAACAATGGCTGTGTATTTTACAGATGCGAAGGTGATGTTGGTACTCAAACATGCCAGAGGGACATACCACCTGGAGCTTATAAAAAGTGTGATAGCGTTGGGGGAGAGATGGTAGTTAAAAACGATAGAAATGGTTGCATAGTATTTTCACAATGCATTGCACAAGGTGATGAAAATGATGCATATGTGGCTCCAGTAGAGGAAGTTCCTGATACGACTGTACTATTCAGCCTGGCATTGAAACTAGAGAAGCTTAAGATGGAATTGCAAAAGCTTGCTGCTGATGCGAAAGAAATAGCAAAGTATTATGCATCGGCAGAATCATTGGATGAAGAGAGATACAACAGAGTTTCTGTAATGTTTGACGATGCTGCTGGCAGGATAGATGAAATAAAAACACAAATTAGGGACAATGCTGAGGATATGACCAAAGATGACTTGGAGGAGATAAAGCAT
>CAYXOT010000011.1:5363-9684 GCA_964466985.1 uncultured archaeon | reverse complement strand
TATATCTTCCACGTTGCTCGGAATACTCCAGCCTCCTGAACCAAGCTTACTCCAGGCTATTACATCACCCTTGTCTTGAATAACAACTTTACCTGCAACAGAGCCAAGTTTGTTGGCGTTTATGTTCAGTAATTCTCTGGATGACCCAGTTATCAACTCCAGATCTTCTACTGCTTCATTTGACTCCTCTTGCTCGTCAACAAGATTGATATTGGAATTCGGCAGGGTTCTTTTCATCCGATAAAATGCTTCCCTCAAACTCAGATGTTTATTCATTTCATTAAGTTCTTTGGCGAGTGCCGCGGCTTCAATCGTCTGCACGAATTTTCTGACCGTACCAACATTGAAAAAGTGTCTTTTGGCTACATTAGTGCCCATTGTTATCATTTTCTGATGAGGATCGTATTTTACATTCGACAAAGTCCTGATAGGCACATCTAAAGAAGGGTTTTCTCCTTTCCCAATTTCTCCGACTATCTTATTTCCCAGCTTTTCCAGGTTCTTTATCGTTTCCTGTTTTTTCTCCATCTTCCTCACTTTTGACTTTAGATTTCTTTACAATTTTTTCTAATTCGGCAATTAAAGTTTCTTTCTTTTTATCAGTCAGCTTTTCAAGAGACTCTGCAAGTTCTGGTATGTACTTTTCAAACAGCTCCTGCCTTAGTTGTCTTTCTCTTAATTTGTGCTTCTGCCTCACGTAAATAGCAAGCCTTCTGCCAGCTTCCTGCAACGCCAACTTCATTTCTTTAATAATTTCCGGATAACTTGCAATCGCCTGTTTACCTTCTGATGTATACGGGACCCACACAGATGCAAAATGAATGAATATGGCAAGCTGTCCTTGTGGCAATTGCCCTGACGATTGCGAGAAGTCGTATCTTTTCCAATCTGTATCAACAACAGCTTCTGAAGTCGCACAATCACTTGCATGATACAACAACGGAACTTTATTAGCAAATCTGAATAATTGTGCCGACCCTTCTTGCGGTAATTCGCCTCCGAATGCAAGTGCGCATTCAACTTGGAATGGGTTTCCCCTGTAAACACTCGGGGGTCTTGTTACGGCAACGATGAATTCACCTTTGGTTTCTTTTTTTAGCCCCTCTTCCAAAAGTTTTTCGCCAAGAGGCGAGAGGCAGTCTGTCGGCGGGCCGATTAATTTCACCATCTGCATAGACTTGTGCAACCTTTCCATCTCTTCATGATTCAAGTCATGCGGTTTTTTATTTCCTTCCAATTTAGCAAGTTTGCAGATCTGCGATGCAGTTCCTCTTCCGACTCGTGAAAAATCTGAAGTTAGAAAGCCAATTAAATTCCTCGCATTAGTAGCGGCAAGCATTCTTCTTAATAATCCAATCTCAACACCATAAGGGTGAGGTTTTATTTCTCTTGGCAATGGCGGTAATTCTTTTACAACTCTTTCAAACTCAACTTTTCCATTAGGACCATCACAAGTGATTTTAGCATACGGATTTGACATCGCCGTTTGTCTCAAATACTCTGGAATAGATTGTTTTCCTTCGATGTACCTTCCTTCTGCTTCTACCTCAATTTTTATTCCATGCCACTTGTTAGGATTTTTATTTTCTTTATGTGAAATTATCTTCGGTTCATTTCTGTTTACGTCTATCATTAATTCAATTTCATGAATTTCCTTTCCTGTACTAGATGTTATCTTAGTCGGTTTTCCAGTTGTTAATTGAGAATATAATATTGCGCCTGAGGCACCTAACCCTTGAAGTCCTCTGCTTTGCCTAAGCCGATGAAACTTTGACCCGTACAATAATTTCCCGAATGCTAAAGGCAATTTTTCTTCTATTATTCCAGGACCATTGTCTTCTAACCTTACTTTAAATCTATCCGGTGAAACTTCCTTGACCACCACTTTAATATCAGGTAAAATCCTAGCCTCTTCTGCTGCATCTATCGCATTATCAGTAAATTCTTTTACGATAGTTATCAATGCTTTTGTTGGATTCTCATATCCAAGCAAATGCCGATTTTTATTTCGTCTTGTTTATCACAAGATTTCGAAGAATTCGGCGACACTAACAGCCCTTAGTTGTTGGGCCAATTCTTCAGCTGTTACAGTTTTTTCTACCACATCTCACCACCATATTTTTATTCTTATTGAATTATCCAGTTTTCGATATAAGCTTTAAATTTATTTGAGACATTTGTCTCACTTTCTTTTGAGTTTAACAACTCTTATTAAATCCCCCTTAACTTTTGGATAAACATCTCCTATCTCTCCTTGCGTATATTCAGCTAATGAAAATGTATTTTCAAAGACTCTATACGTTTTAAACTCAGCCATCACACCACTTTGTTCTCCTGCAAAAATCTGTAAACACTATTGTGCTTGCTCCCAGATAAAATCATTTCTACCGCATCTCTCGCAATTTTAATGTTTTGCGGTTTTCCTATTACTGAGACAGTTTTGCCATAGACGGCAATCTTGACATCCGCATATTTTTCTATAGTTTTCTTAGTTTTTCCTCCTTCCCCAATTACGCGACCTCTTAATGTCACCTGCCTGTTTTTCGATTTTCCTGTGAACTCACTTACATTTATAACTTCCAAAAGATATTCTTCGTCCAACAAATCCAAACTATCTTCAAAATCAAATCCTCTTCCAAATGCTTTAACTATCTCCTTCCCTCTAATTACTTGAAGAGCTTCACCACTAATTGTTACATCTTCTCCGACACCCGCATCGATATCAAGAAATTCTTTCAGCTTCCCTTTCCATCCTTTCAGCTTCCTGAGCAGTTCCATCCTATCCTGGGGAATAGAAACGTGTTCTATCATGTAACAATATTCGGAAAACAGCCTTAAAGTCTCGCGACATTTTGCAGGATGTAGTCGACAACCAGAACAAGGACACCTAAAACTATCGCTCCCGAAAGACCGAATGGCAATGGCGGAAGATAAGCAGCTATCATCCCACCGACAAAATTATACAGTATCCCAGCTATCGCTCCGTCAAGAAACGCCCTCAGCAAATTTTTCAGCATATCCCCGAATGTAATTCGTTTTTTTTACTTAAATCTATATCAAGACAGTCTTTACGAGATTCTTTCTTCTAAGCCAATTAGCTTGAGTGGGTGTGTACCTAAAAGCAATATCCGCCCTTCCGTTTGATTGCGCCGACCAAGGCTCCACCAGAACAAGATCGCCGATCCTTATCCAAACCCTCTTTCTCATCTTGCCTGGAATGCGGCAGATTCTTGTGTTGCCATCATGGCATTTTACACGAAGCTTGTCCCCTCCAAGCATCATTTCAACAGTGCCTAGAACTTCTGTTCCTCTAGGTACTCTAATCCTTGATATCTCAACTTCTTCTTGAGTTGGTTCCTGTTCTTTCACCATTTCCCACCTTTCACAAACTCTATGGATTATATGCAAGTTGGCTTTAAATAAATATCTCCACTCAATTCTTTAAGATATGTCTAGATTTGTTATAATACCTGCATACAACGAAGAAAAAAATATAGAAACAGTTGTAAAAGAAGTAAGTAAGCTTGGCATCACTCCGGTTGTGGTCGATGACGGCTCAACTGACAACACTTTCAGCATTTGCAAAAGCAACGGTGCATTGGCACTAAGGCACGAGACAAACAAAGGGAAAGGCGAGGCGATAAAAACTGGACTGGAGCATCTTCTCAGCAACCATCCAGAGTTCACACATCTTGTCCTTATGGATGCAGATATGCAGTATCACCCGCAGGAGGCTTTGAAAATATTCGATGCGCTGGAAAACAACAAGCCAGATTTTGTCATGGGCAACAGGGACTGGGATGGTGTGCCGTTTAGGCACAGACTTGGGAATTTTGTATGGCGGACTACATTTAATCTGCTTTTCAGAAGAGACTTCAAAGACACCAACTGCGGAGTGATAGGATTCAATAAAAACGCGGTTGAAAAGTTAAAAGACCACATACTCGGAGGCTATATAATAGACAACTCAATGATGATAGGTGCCATCAAAAACAATCTCAAAATCGAGCAGGTTCAAGTGAATGTCAGTTATCACAGAAAAAGCAAGGTCGTGCGGGGCGCAAGAGTTGTAGCTGGCGTTTTCTTATATATAATTAAAGAAGGATTAAGGTATAGGTTTGGTAGAAGGAAACAGATTTAAATTTAAAATAAGATTTCTAATGAAGGGACAGATAGGGGACAGTAATAACATATGTTACTGCACGCTCAGTCCGGGAGAGCAACCACTAAAATGGCTCTAATTCGACTGAAGCTCGAAGTGTCGGGAGAGATTGAAAAGACAATCCTCGAATTCAAATCTCCCCTGTCCCACTATTTCTTT
>CAYXOT010000011.1:0-5263 GCA_964466985.1 uncultured archaeon | reverse complement strand
TCTGGGATAAGGATAGTATCAATCTTTATGATGAATCAGGCTATGGCAAGCCCCTACCAGAAGAAGAGCCGAATAGAGTGGAGATGGATTTGGTCGAAGCTGCTTACCTTGTTGAAAAGGGGAAATTAAAAGTCACAACAAAGGAAGACGGTAAAAACAAGAAATTAACTTTTGAAGATTTGATGAAAATAGGGAGTGAAAAAGTTCACGAGTTCCATCCACAATATATCGTTTATCGTGATTTACGTGAAAGAGGTTATTTGGTAAAGACTGGTTATAAATTTGGTGCTCATTTTAGACTTTATGAAAGAGGGGTAAAACTCAAAAGAGGACCTAAATCGGCACATGAGCATACGAAAGCAATAGTACATGCTGTTCCAGTAGAATCTGCATTTTCATTACCGGAAATGTCTCGTGCTGTCAGACTAGCACACAACATAAGGGCGACGATGTGGTGGGCCGTCTGCGATTCAGAAAATGATATCACATATTATGAGATTAAACGTTTAACGCCTTAGGATACCAACGATAAGGTTTATTTTCATTTACAAATTTCCCTATAACTAAATTCTTTCTCCTAAGATTTAATAAAGCGTCTAGTGCAGAATCATAATTTATATTTAATTTGTTAGCAAGTTCATATTTCGTCAACGGATAGCTCTCCTTTAGTATATTTAATATTTTATACTGTATTTGGTTTGATACAAATTTCTCTCGCCTGAAATCCCTTTCTTTTATTAAATTTTCTAATAAACTTCTTTTCCTTAGATGATTAAAACCGATTATTTTTAGATATTTTTCATAGTCTTCAGAAAAGATATATAATTTATGTATACCCTTTTTATTATTGCATATTTTTCCAGTTTCTATACCAAGTGAAGTCAATAATATTTTGATTTGTTCAAGAATATCTTTTGATTTTTGAGTTATACATAAATTATCTGATACGCATCCTTCATCATCTACAAAAGCTCGTATAGCCGCAGCTTTGCATTCTAGTGGTGCACCAAATATGTGCTTAGGTAAAGAATCAGGATGAGTAAATCTAATTCTCATTATATGAGAAAGAATGTCTGCGACAGCTTTAGGGAAATAGGTTACCATTAGCCCATTAAACAATCTTATTTTACGCTTAACTTCTACGTCTCCAAAAATCTGAAGACATCTTTCAAATTCTTCAATCAATTCTTTGTCCGGACCACAATAAAAAGGAGAATGTCTTTTACTAGCGTTTCCATCCCCTATCAAATGAAAAGCAACAGAATATAATTGCGGGCTTTCTTTAATTGGTAATATAGGATTTGTTACGCTCCACCCATTCCAACTTCTGTAAGCAACTACATTTTTATCCATCTCGTCTAGGAAATCATTGCCAAGATGCAAACCAAATACCTCAACTATTTTCTTAATGATTTTGATAAAAGTGTAAGATTTATGTCCGTCTCTTTCACCTAGGAATAAACTACTTTTTATAGTTTCTTTATTACTTTCCAGTCTTCTAGCTATTTCGTCTCTAGTACCGCATATCTCCTTTAGTTTAGTGTAAAGCCTCAGTCTAAATTCTTCTTTAAAATAAACCATAATGTTATCGGGAAAATCCCAAATGTGCCACTCTTTTACCATACATATCACGATATTTTAATTTCTATAAATTATTGTTTCAGTAGTATATAAAGCTATCGAGGGTTCATTTCCCACATGCTTTGTAAAGAAAGTAATCTACATTTGCATTTGTCAATCTGAGTCAAAATAGCTCTAAATACAGCTAGGAATTCGTTAAATCGTCTCACTCAAATGGATTATAGCCTTGGTTGACTAAGTTCTGAGTTGACAGGAAAAGTGGTTTAGGAAGCTTATTCCAATCAACCCACCCCCTCTCTGTACACTTTTCAGGTTCCATTATTTCAGCTTCTCCAGAATCCCAATCAGATACCATGTAAATAGTTATGTAATGTTTTCCTTCATCTTTGTACAAGTCATTCGTAAGTCCTGCAAATCTTACGTTATTAATTCCAATTCCACTTTCTTCTAGAACCTCTCTTTTTGCACAATCTTCAAACGATTCATTAAATTTCAAATGGCCTCTAGGAAAACCACCAAGTGCCTTCGCTGTGGGTGGCTTTTCTTTTGAGCAGCAGGATTTTATTATCTTTTACTACTATAATATCCATTCCAACCTTCGGTTCTTTCTTTTTCACATTATCAATGAAATTTTACGAAATACAACCTTTTAAAGTTCAATTAACTTAATGTTTGGTATGTTGTTTAAATTGGCGCCTCTATTTTCGACTATTTCTACTCGGGATTTTCAGTGATGCAATGGGGCGAATAAAGACTTCTTATGTCAAGAATATCAGCCGAGAGGTTTTCGAAAAGCACAAGGATAAATTCACCACAGATTTTTCCAAGAACAAACAATTCCTTAAAGAAAATTTCGAACTCAGCTCGCAAAAACTCACCAACGTGATATCAGGCTACATAACAAAGCTCAAAAAGCAGTCTGAACGCATGTGATTTTTATTGTTTGCTTCACAAATAACAACTAGAGTATGTCACAAAAAGGCCAGCAGAAGGTATGGGACGAGTTCGCCTGGATAATCTTCGCATCCGTCGGTTTCGTGCTAATTATAACGATGATTTTCACAGCCACGACGTCAGCTCCAGTAATCGAGCCCAAGTCGCTGTCTCTAACCCTTGCAAAGGGAGACTCCCACACATTCACTGTCACAATAAAAAGCGAAGACGGAAAAAGGGTGTCGAATATAACTCTCTCCAGTTTCGGGGAGATAAGCAGCTGGATAACATTTGACAAGACGCGGTTGGATATAGACAACTCAACCCAGGTTAAAGTGAAGATACAGGTTCCTTCCACGTCAGTTTTAAGAAACTATGCGGGAGGAGTGAAGGCGGAGTCACGTGGGGGGAGCTCATCTCTCTCATTGTCTATAACTGTCTCAAATGTATCTCTTATACATCTCGAGTCTAGGCCGATGTTCCTCGGAACGGTTGATGTGAAATATGCCAGAGGTTCTGAGACAGCTTCGTCCAAGGAAAATTTGGAGGTCAGGAAAGGGGCATTCTCAGAAACCAGCCAGTCATTCTCCATGTCTATTCCTGCAGAAAAGCTTGCGGTAACAACCAGTGCTCATTTGGACTTGCTCATCGTCGACACGAACAAGAGGGGAAATCTTGTAGTCACTTTCAACGGCCAGGAACTGCACAACGGTTTGACAGACACAGGCAGATTTGTGATTCCTCTTGACAAGTCTATGATGAACACAACGAACATAGTGGGCATCAGAACAACAGGTCCTTCTTGGCTACAGTTCTGGTCAAAGGCATTCTACAAGATAGAGAAAGCCAATCTCGTGATAGACTTCAAGGACACGTCAGAGCGGGAAAGGACATTTGAATTGAGCAGTGCAGAGGCGCAGAACTTCCACCATTTTGTGCTCCAGTCGACAAGGCACGAATATTCAACTCCTCTGGAGGAGCTATTCATTAAAGTCAACAATCAGTTGGTTTACGCGTCTAGGCCTCCTTTGGTCGCGTTCAACCAGACAATCGACAAGGACCTGCTCGGCAACAGGCTGGTGCTGGGAACCCAGAACAAGATTTCATTCTCACTCGAGAAAGAGGGGGTCATCAAGCTTGGCGATGCGTTCCTTGTTGTATATTTCAGCTGAGCCCCAGAAGGAAAAAGTCTCTTATTGCGGGCGCCAGTCCCACTATTGCTATTATCAGTTTCAGGAAGTTGTTGAATTTCTTGTCGTCGGAGTACTTGTCAATCAGCATGAGTACGCCTACGATAACCAAAATTTTCACGATAATAAATGATACTGGGCTCAATGAACCAATCAAAAGACGGGGAATGACATGCAACTCCTCGAATCCATAGAATTGGATTGCGGTGAAAGTCGCAGTAGCATCGAACACATGCGCCATGCTTACAAGCTTGTTTTCAGCCTTCCATTTAACCAGATAGAAAATCAACGCAAACGGCGCCAGTATTAAAAGAGGAATTATCATGGCAGTGATGTTTGTTATCCTGCTCAGAACAAGGGATAGCGGTATTATCATCAATGCCAAGCCAACGCGGGAAAGCGTTTTGTGATAGGGGATCTTGAATTTCCTTTCAACGAATTTCGAGATTAGAAACAGAACAAAAATGCCCGCGAATGATTCTATCCAAATCATCGGCGTTACCAGAAGGTAGGACGACGATATTCCCGCTTCTTCCAGAAGCCTGACCATGGTGCCTAGGACAACAAGGACTATAATCGATGTGACGAAATTTCTATTAATCTCGATCTTCATCCTTTCCAGGAATTTGAACGTCAGCCAAGTCGCCGCGACAACTAGAATCGCATACGTGAAAGTGTTTACGAAATTGTATCCTTCACCCAGAATTACAGGATCTATATAGTATTGGCTTATGAACTCAGCTATGCTCATACAAATAATAGCTTTGGGAACAAATTTATATTATGAAGATGTGGATGGTGTTAATTTTAGTCGGTCTAATGGTTTTTCTCTCAGGTTGCGCTAAACCAAAGCCCATGGAAGTGCAGTTCAAGAACGATATTGTAACCATTGAAAACCTTGTTATAACAGATTTAGGGCCGTATGAAGGAGGGGATACAACCATTGAATTTGATGTCAAGAATAATGGCGACAAGCCTGTGTCAAGGATTGTGGTAGACTTTTTTGATATTCCAGGATTTGCACTAAAAAGTATCGAAAATAAACAGAACCCATCTTGTGGGTTCGGCGGTGTACTTGGATATAGAATATGTCTTTATCCAAATATAGAACCTCTGGACACCAAACACATAAGTATTGCATTAGTCGCCAATCCAGTACTGTCGCCAACACCGTATAGGATTAGCTTTTCTGTTGCGTATGAATGCGGCTTTGAGCAAGTCACAACAGGAGGGTTATCAAAAAGAACGACATGCATGGGTTCAAGGCAAGCAATAATTCCTGTTATTGATGGGGTGTTAAAAAAAGAGCCTTCATTTAAATTTTCTCAAAGCGACCCAGATTTTGGGCCAATTGTCATTGACATACAGCCGGCATTGGAACGCACAAAGGCCGTTGGCGATAAAACAATAAAAGAATATTGGGGCATTGCAGGACAAACATTCACAACTAAGTTTGTTTTGAAGCATGTCGGTAAAGTAGAAGGTAAGATAACTCCAGTGGAGATACCAAAAGGATATTTGATACTGCGAGAAGCAACCGGACTGGCTGTTTCTAGAGA
>CAYXOT010000010.1:0-10332 GCA_964466985.1 uncultured archaeon | reverse complement strand
GAATGTGATTCTGTTGAACTGGTTTGCATGTCAGAGGGAGCACCATTTTGTAAATTCTTGGCTCAGCCAACCGAGCAGTTCGATAAAAAGGACTCACGTGTTGTGAGACAACTAAAGCCACCAAAAAACGTTACTATTATATAAATTTCTTTGCGATAGATAAATACGGGAATATGATCGACGATATCAGAATTACATCAAGTGTGGAGATTTCACGACAGGATAAACCATCAGGCGATGCTGAAGATTCTAAAGATCCCAATAATTTGCTATTTCTTTCAGGGCTTCCGGAAGGCGAAAGGGAAGAATGGCTTTCATTTGCAGCCTGGATACGAGAAGCAGATTTATATAGTGAACGAGAGGCCTTTCCGTACCTTCATCCACAGTTAGACGGGTCGCATAATTTCGAAAGATTCGAGTCTGAAACTAGAGCAATGATAGAAGGGAAGAACGTGGCCGATTCCCCTCATGCAAGTTTGCTTCGTAAGATGAAAGAAAGATTTGAAAGAGAAGGTCTAAAACGCGATGATTTACAGCCATTGATTATTTATATGTCCTCTTTAAAGAGGTATACCAAACCAGGTCTTGTTATTCCCACATGGGAGGAATACGATGCTCTTTTGCATGGTCTTTCTTCATTCTTTCTGTTATTTCCCTCTGCCCCAAGAGGCTACCGTCAGCAGATTGCTGATCTAGGTTCGCTAGACCAATCTTTTAATAACTTGCGTGATATGCACGAAGATTTAACAGCTGGTATAAATTATTTTCCTTTACCATTACTTGCAGAATTTGGAATTAGACCAGAAGAACTGGTGAATCTTGTTGACAACCCGGATAATAGGTTTGTTGGAGTGGTTCAATACTTACTAACATCTATTGTACCACCTATAAAAACAAAAGCAGAACCAATGTTATCAACTCAATGGCAAGAATCTGATGAATGCCCATATGCATGGCGACTTATGATACCACATAATTTAAGACGATATGAATGGGTTGAACACTCACTTGCAAACGCCGGATATAATGGAAGAGTGTTTGGTCCACTTTACCGAGCTGTGGTTAAAGAGGAACTAGCAGCCGAACAACGTGCAAAATCCCACTAAATTCTATCAGAAGTGTAGCTTTCCTTTTTCTGTAGAAATCTTCAGCCCGTCCTTAGTAAATTCTATCGGGAAAGTTCCTTTTGCATGTGCAGTTCTTCTCATCTTCCTAATTTCTACATTGTTATAAGCCGCCTCACCGATTCCAAGATAGTGCAACTTTATTATGCTGTCAGCTAGGAATTCTTCAAATCCAAATCTGCTCAGAGCTTTTACATCGGTCTCTGGCACTTCTGAAATTAGCAGACTAACCAACCCAATGCTTTTGAGGGTTTTCATATAAGCAAAAACCTCCGCTCTTATTTTTGTTATGTCCAATTCCCCAGTCTTCCACCCCATTGTGGCTATCGACAAGCTATCAAGCACAAACCTTTTGGCACCAATTTTTTTGATATAATTAACGGTCGCTGTTGTCAGCTCTTTCATCCCAGTCGGTTCTAGAGGGATCAAAAGAAACTTGCCTGCTTTAATATATTTCTCAAATTCAACATCCCATCCGAATCTTGAAATGTCTTGCAAAATTTCGTCTTCCTTCTGTTCCAATGTTATGTATACACCACTCTCCCCTTTCCTCAAGCCGTGCAAAAGATGCTGCATGCAAAATATCGTTTTCCCTGTGCCCGACTGCCCCGCTATCAGATTAACAGAATTTTTAACAAATCCCCCTTCGATTAATTTATCCAGTCCTAAAATTCCGCTTTCTATTCTTTCCACAGGCATAATGATCAATAGAGTTTGAACTATTTACCTTTTTTCAGCTTGAACTCGATTTCTGCAAGCTCTTTGAGCAGTTCGCCATAGACCTCTCTTAACACATCTTCCGTGATCTCCCTCTTATAATATTTATTCTGCAAATCTTTTATCACCATCTTTATTTTTTTGTGCCTTTTCCTGAGAATTTCATACTCCAAAGCTCTCGTGTAGAAAAGGTTAAGGACACTGGCCAAAATCAAAAGAGCGCCTATTGAAAGGGTGCCCAAGATGAACTGCGGGGCAACTTCGCCCAGAATGATCCTAACCAAATAAGACAATCCTATAAAGTTCAGTCCCAGCGCAACCAAAAAGACGCTAAGAGATATTTTCTTTTTCAACTCAGATTCCCTAGCAAAGTAGAAAATAACATATGGCGCAATTACAAATACGAAAAAATTAATGAAGTTCACGCCATTCGATACTATAAGTTGAAAATCGGGATTCACCATATAGAATCAATTTGGTGTTTTCACCTTTTAAGCTGTTAGTGCGCATGCGGCAGGAGGCATCACCATCAGCCTGCATAGCGCCCCCACAATCCCAGTTTCATTCGCGTCATGCAACATCTCTTCCCCATATACACTAGCCACAGCTATCTTTGACGTGTCCAGACCCTCGTCTGCTATTTCTTCCACCCAAATCTGCTGTTTATATTCGTTAGCGAAAGACTCCAATGCCGCTTTTTGATTGACACAGTTGTTGCATCCCAAGTTATACTCAAATGTTATTACAGTCGCACCATACTGTATCAAAGCATTTCTAAGATTGTCATCAAGCCGGTAACCAATTACATTAGATTCAGGCAACTGGGCATTTTGTTTTGGGTAAAATGACTGTATGACCGCATACGCGAAAGTTGAGAAAAGCATAGTAGCTATAAGGAACAATCCTATCCACGAAGATTTGAATTTCATAAACATTAATTTTTACTTTACTAATTTAAAGGCATGGTACTTGAGAAGCTCGTATCTATCAGGGAGGCTGTTAGGCACCCTCTATGGATGCTTGTCATAGGCGCTGTAGTTTCCGTCATAAGCCTCTTTATCTCCTTTCTGATATTTCCCGAGTCAGTCGGGCTGTTCACCACTGTTCTCATAACCTTTATCATGACGCCTTTCATGGTGAATCTTCTCACTTACGAGGCATTCATGACAGAGGTTGAAATTAAAAAGAAAGTCCGCCAGAGTTTTTTCGAAAGGCACTGGGACGTGCTTATGATTTACACAGCATTCTTCTCAGGCATAATAATCGCTCTTTCCCTGGCATTCATATTCCTTCCCGATGCGACTGTGGAGAAACTCTTCCAGGATCAGATAACTGAGATAAAGATTATCCGCGGCAGCTTTTTGGTTTCGAGCACTTTCCTTAAGATAGCCATCAACAACATCGGTGTTCTTATACTGGCCACCCTTTTTGCGTTCATTTTTGGATCAGGAGCGGTCTTCATCCTTTCCTGGAACGCTTCCGTGTTATCCGCAGCAATAGGACTGACAGCAAAATCAATCGGAGGGTTGCCTGGAATACCTGTTGCTCTTGCCACATACCTGCCTCATGGCGTGTTTGAAATAGCCGCATATTTCTTGGGCGGAATCGCGGGGGGCATACTCTCGGCCGCAGTCATGCAAAGAAAAACAGAATTATTTGGTGTAATAGTCAGAGACAGCGTGAAGGTGCTTACAATGGCGATATCACTATTGTTCGTCGGTGCGTTGATAGAAACCATGCTTATAGTCGGGTGATTATTCCAGATATATGGCTGGCTTGCCGTATTTTGCTCTTGCGGCTCTACCTTCCGGGTCATACTTCTTTTTGTCGGAGGCTTTAAACAACCCCAACTTCTTGAATCCGACAGCGTTCCGTAAATGTTCAGACGATTCTTTAAAGTAATCAAATTCCTTGTCTGTAACGAAATACAGATACGCATTCTTCTTTTCTCCAGCAAGTTTCAAAACTTGATTCAAATCCCCCTTGGTTTTCTTGAAAATATTTTCCAGTTCCAGAACGTTTTTATCGACTTTCTTTTCATCAAATACAAGCCAAGGACATAATGAAATAAAACTTTTGTTGCCCATCTTGTTCCAAAGCTCTTCGCTGATGTGTGGCGTGAACGGTGCAATTAATTTTACAATCGTGGATAGACATTCCTTCAGAGTGATTTTATTGCAGTTTTTTATCCCGCCGCACCTTTCAATGTAATATTGCAGCTCATTGAATAATTGGAAAATGCTGTACTGGATGCCTGAACGGAATCTAGTAACTTCGTAATTTTCAGTAGCACTCTTTATACAATTCTGTATCATTGATTGAAGATATCTGTCCAAATTATTTACAGGTCTTCTTTTCGCATTATTCACATTCTTGACGAAATTTTCCAGAGAAGTTAACCTTGAGGAAAATGTTTTGAGAGAGTCTTCTTTCCAGTCGGCGTCATCCATGTTTTCGTTCGATGAGGTAATGTTTATTCTAACCAAATCGGCACCATGTTGGTCGATTAAATCTTTCAATGGTACTATGTTCCCTTTGGATTTAGCCATCTTCTCGCCTGAAACAGTGACGAATCCGTTTACACCGTAAGCTTTCGGCCAGTACTTGGGATTATCCCAGATTGCGACATGATGAAACAATGCATATGTTAGATGGTTTTGCACTAGGTCTTTGCCAGAACTTCTCAAGTCAAGAGGGTAGAAATATTCAAACTCTTCTTTCATTTCCTTTATTAGTTTCTCATTCAATCCCGATTTCTTACCGACTTCTTTAGATGCGCCTTTGTTCAAAAACACATAATTGAATACTTCATCTGTCAATTTTTCAGCGCTGATTTTGTTCTCGTTTATAACCCTTGCGATTGTATAATAAGCCATATAGATTACAGAATCACTCAGAGTTTCTACAATCCATTCTTTATCCCACGGTAGTCTTGTGCCAAGCCCGCTTTTTCTTGCGCACGCTTTATCATCCAACCAATCGATTGTATTCAGAAACTGTATTTTGGCTTCTTCAGGATAGAATTTCATTTGCGCAATTACTTGTTTGACTTTTTCTTTCCATGCTTTATCAGAGAATTTCAAGAACCATTGGTTTTCCAAAATTTTGACATGACATCTATTGGTACAACGACAAATAACTTCTTCGGTCGGTTCCCATATGATATCAGCAGAACCGTTTTTTATCATCTTCTGCTTTATTTCTTCTTTAACTATTCTAACAGGTTTACTAGAATATTCTCCACAGTTTTCTTTCATTACGCCTGTGTGATGTTCTTTTGTATAAATTTCATGCAAAGCCTTTTTCAATTTTTCTTGATCCCCCTGACTTTTAATTCCCATTTTTACAATTATTTCTTCAGCAGGATGTTCACCAAAACCCTCAACCTTTATTATAGATATTGGTTCAAGTTCCTTCAAAACTTCAGGATTTATCCCATATTTCTCGAGTTCATTTGGACTGCTCTTTAAATAGACTAATGCTTGCCAATCAAATGGGGCGTGTGACGGTACACTTGTAACTAAACCAGTCCCAACCTTCGGATCACAAAAAGTAGCAGGAAGGATTATTATATCTTTGTTTATTACTGGAGCCTTGCAATATTTACCAATCAATTCCTTACCTTCAATAGATCCGATTATTTCGATTTTCTTAAGCTGGTCTTTGAGTTTTTCAACACAATCCTTGCTTATAACCCATTTTTCTTTATTGTTGACAAGAGCTATTGCATATTCTACATCGGGGTTAGCCCACATGTTTGTTTGACCAAAAACTGTTTCAGGTCTTAATGTGGCTGCGCATATGTACATGTCTTTGAACTTAAACTTGAGTATAGTGAACTCAATCGGGCTTTCGCCTTCGCCTTTTAGTCTGTCATGGTCACCAGTTGGTGACCGATCATGTGGACACCAAATAACAGGGTGTGTACCTTGTGTCACATAACCTTTCCTTTTCAAGGTGTTGTATTGCCATTCTATGAAACGATTATATGTCGGTGTGATGGCTGTGACAAAAGTTCTTCTCCAGTCAACAGAATAACCGATGTTTTTAAAATCCTCTATGAACCCTTTCATCCAAAATCTCGCAACAGTTTCAGCTCCACCTTTAATAAATTCTTTCAAATTTTTCTCAGTAGCACCATACATTTTGAAAGTTTCTATCTGCGACTTGTCACCCTTCTTCAGTCTTTCCACAGTTCCCAGTATCGGCTCACCTGTAGCATGAAATCCCTGTGGAAACAAAACGTTGAACCCCTGCATTCTTTTGAATCTTGCATAAACATCGCCTCGGGTGAATGTAAACCCTCCACCAATATGTGGCCTGCCGTTCAAGTAAGGATAAGGAATTGTGATAAAGAATTTCTTCTTTTTCGGATTTACATCAGCTTCAAAGATTTTAGCTTTATCCCATTTAGCTTGCCATTTTTTCTCAATTTTTCTGAAATCCATTAATAACACTATGTTAAATCAAATAAAAGTCTCTGTATCTAAAGTTAAGCATTTCTAAATTTTCCCATATTTAGCGATATAGTTGGTCTTCCAACCCCGATAAGTTAACAAGGTGCATTACCTGCCGATTATCTGCAACAACAGGATGGTAACCACCATCAAACTTTGCAAAATATAGTTGCCCACGAATTATTGACTTAGCTGGTGTTGCCCTACTTTCACTACTACCTGCTCTAACGCTCACACTTTCGTAAATTCCTCCTCTGGCCCTTTTTTTCTTCTCGTTTTGTTCCCCAATGTCCACTTTTCTTATTAATATCGGTGACCGATCTCCTCGTGAATAGTTTGCATCCATTTAATTTTCACCTCCATTTTTCAAAAGGAAAATTGATGGTATTATCTGTACGCATATCACATCACTTAAAATAGCGTCTTACAATTTGCCCCGCTTTAGGGTCGCCAGTCGCTAATCCACGTGCTTCATGTCTTGTTATTCTAGGATATCCGTATGTATTATCTCTTTCAATGTAAAGATGAAGCGTATCATAGCCTCGTCTTCGTTTGACTTCTACTTCACCCAATCCAGACACCCTAATTTTTACTGGTGGTTCAAGTGGTGCAAGTTCAGAAGACCGCATCTACACACCCACGTGTATACATGGAATTCTTAGAAACAGTTCTTTTGCTTGGGTCCTCTGTTCCTTTGCAGAATCCTCCCCTATTGCCCCTTTGATTTAAGAGCCGATAGAGGAAGTGTAAATATGTTTACAACTAGGTAAATAATTCTAGAAAAAAGATTTCTCAACCCACTTTTGGCCGTTTTGTTTGAACCCATCAACAATCACTAAGGTCATTTCTACATTTCATTAAAACTTTAAAGTTTATAAATATTATAGATTTTCTTGTTTTACTAATGTATGATAAATTTATATGCATGGAGAGCTTAGTTTATAGTATGTGGTAAATCATGAGAACAAACTTTGCTCAAATAAAAGGCGGTAAAATTAGAATGTCAAAATTAAAAAACAGAGAAGAATATTTTGAATTTCTACATAAGCAGGCTAGATCCAAAGCGAAAATAGTTACGCATATAACGAAATGGAAAATTAGAACAGAAATCGGTAGAGAAATAATTTTAAAGAGAATGGATAGCATGCCGCTAATAGCAGCATTATTGCTAACAGACGGTCATGTGTATAAAAAGAAAACGTGCTGGGAGATAGGATTTGCATCTAAAAGCTCACAATTATTAAACCTGTTTATAGATTTAGCGAAAATTTGGAATACAAACCAAATCATTTCAAAATATATTGATAAAAATAAAGTGACTAGACTCTATTTTCACCTACCTTTTCAGAATGAAATATTGGAATTATCCAAGTCATTCAAAACTGCACCTAGGAATCAATCAATACTATCTTATCTTAAAGAAGAACAACCGTCGTTAAATTTTCTCCAACACTTTAATAAGGATTATAAAAAACTTTTTTTGAGAATTGTATTGTCAGCAGATGGTGGTATTACAGGTAGGAATAGTAAAAATAGATTACGTCCAAATTTATTTTTAAGATGTGCTCATCCTTCATTGTGCAACCAATATAGAAATCTTTCGGATGAACTGTCGATAAAATTTAGAATTGAAAAAGATTCAACAAAATGGTCTCGAATTGGTGGCTTAGTTACTACCAATATGGAATCTATTAAAAAATTCCAAGAAATTGGCGGATTTGTAGAAGGATTAAAAATCTCAAAGAAAAGTAGGTACTTTTATAATGTTCAAAAGAACTGGTTATTAAATAAATACATAAATAATAAAGCCAGTTTAGCAAGAATAATAGCAAACGCCCGCGTAGCTCAGCCTGGATTCGATAGACAAAAAGAGCAGCTCACATAACTGGTTGAACCTTCTATCGTCTGGGAGTAAGGAGAAGGTCGAGGGTTCGAATCCCTCCGTGGGCACAATCTTAACTTATAACTAAATCACTCTAATTTTAATAAAATGGAAGTTGCAGAATCTTATCATTGGAAAAGAAAGCGTCTTAAAAGAAAAGATGTCACAGACGAATTTATAAAATATGCTATACAAAATTCAAACGAACTAAGAGACAAATATTGGGAAGATGCACTAAATGCAATAGCAAGAGTGCCCCCATCAGGAAGACTTTTAAAAGTAGTATACAAAAGAATAAGTAGGATAAAGTAAAGATAATTACAGCATTTTGGCTTGATTAGGTGATTAAATGAAATCATGGTATGATAAAGAGGAAGATGTGTTGAACGTTGAGATAAATGATGACGAGTACTGGAAAAGCATTGAGTTACCAAACGGTGTAGTTATTGACATAGGAAAGAGCGGGACTATTACAGGTATCGAGATTTTAAGAGCAAGCAAAATATTTTCTGGCGATGTAAGAAGGGTAATTGAAACTGCAAAGAAAGTACCAGCCTGATAAATATAATTCTAAACAAATAGAATACATTATTGGTTAAATGACACGGATTATTGGCATAGTTTCAGGTAAAGGCGGTGTAGGTAAAACAACTCTTGTATCAAATTTATCGCATGTCTTGACAGAATTAGGGAAGGATGTTACAGCGGTTGACACTAACCTAACAACACCACATCTTGGTCTGCATCTTGGTTTGCATATGGTGCCAAAATCTTTACATGATTTCTTGCGTGGTGATGCTAAATTGCATGAAGTTGTTTATTATCATCCTTATGGTTTCAAAGTTATTCCAGCTGGGTTATCCGTGAATGATTTGGTTGGCATTGATGCTGACAGGTTGCAAGAGTTAACTCTGAATCTTTTAGGTAAAACTGATTTTGTTTTCTTAGATTCAGCGCCTAGTTTGGGTCGCGAGGCTACGCTCTCATTGAAACTGTCAGACGAAATACTGTTGTTAACAAATCCTAATCTTCCTGCTGTACTGGATATTTTGAAAGTTGCTAAAGTCGCAGTAAGTCTGGGTAAGGTTATTCTTGGTGTTGTTGTCAATCGTGTTAATAAAAAAGAAAGAGAACTGCCTGTATCAGAAATCGAAGACATTGTCAAGTATCCTGTAATAGGTGAGATACCTGAAGATGTTAACGTGCAAAGGTCATTAGCCGCGAGAACAGCCGTGGTTGATTACAATCCAAAATCGCCAGCATCAATTGAGATGAGAAGATTAGGACATTATCTTGTTGGAAAAGAATTCAAGTACAACCAAGGATTATTGGATAGATTATTTGGCTGGTTCAAATAGTTATTTCGAAATTTTCAAAACCGCTTCCAAAACAGAAGGAATCTCGGAAAATCCTTGACTTCCACTAAAATGGTCTTTATCATGCTCCACTACTATTTCTGCACCAAGTTTGTCACGAAAGTCATCTTGGTTATCTAAAGGTACATATGGGTCATTGTCAGAAAAAATTGCTATGCTTTTAATTAAATGAGACTTGACTTTTTTGAAATCAAGGGGCGATTCTAACCAGTGCTTATCGGTAGCTTGAACTTTAGGATCATCTTCTAGACCTGTCAAACGCTTGAAGAAACCAGCAACAAATACAACACCTCCAACGTTTACATTTTCTGGTAATGATTCAAGATATCTTGCTATAGTTTGGCATCCCATACTGTGTCCAACGAAGTATGTTTCTTCATTCGGAGTTCCGACAACTTTCGCAAGTGCCGGTACCCAACTTTTTATCCGTGGGTTTTCAGGGTCAGGTAATTGCGGAACTTGAACGTTGAATCCTCTCTTCTCGAGTTCTTGTTTCAACCACGGAAACCATCCTTCTTCTGGATGTCCATCCCACCCATGGACTACGAATACTCTTTTTACCATGTTAAAACTCTAAGTTAATCTCAAATGCAACACATGGCATTTCCAATTTCCATTTTTCTAATACGGCCGGTGATATTTCACCCATCACTCCTATATCCTTTCCATTTGATAGAATCTTAGCTTGTCTACCTTCAATGAATGTGTTGCCTAAATTTTCTTCAAATGAGAACTTTACATCCATCTGCTTGAGGATCGATTCAACAGTTCCTTTT
>CAYXOT010000009.1:0-10852 GCA_964466985.1 uncultured archaeon | reverse complement strand
CGCGTCTTTGAATTTTTCTTTGAATTCTTTCGTTTCATCCAGCAGTTTTTCGGTTGCCTTTTCGAGAGCTGTTTGCGGCGAACCTCGGGAAGTCTCCACCAAAATCTTAGGCTTGGATAAATAGGGATGCTCTTTTATTGTGGCCGCTTCCTTTACAGAAGGATCCTCCCAAAGTTTGTCTTTGACCATGTTGGCAAAAGCCAGAGTCTCGCCGTCGAATTCAATTATCAGCCGCTTGCCGGTGTCCTCGATTTTTTTCAGTTCCATGTTATCCTAATTGTCTGGAAGAGGATTTAAAGGTTTAGATTCTGGAAAACAACAGGAGTCCATAGCCTATGCTGGAGATCCCGCTTGAAAGAGTGATTATTGCTCTTATCTTGTCGCCGCCAAATTTGGATGCGTAGCTCAGTCCCATGCTGTACAACAACATGCCTGCGACCACACCTAAACTGAAAAGAAACACCCCAAACAATATTCCGGTTAATGTTGTTATGGTTAAAGACATGACAAACAGTGTTAATAGTTCATCGTTGCTAGCCATGCCCTGGATGACGCCTATTCCGAACATGTGCTTGTGGTAATGACCTTCCTGTGTATGTGAATGCCCATGATGCTTTTTACCATGCTCGTGTTTGTGTTTATGTGAAAACTTTAGATTAACCAGGCTGAAAACTCCCAGAGCAATGAGCATCAAAGCGGCAATGTACTCGAAATGTCCCAAAAGATTGGAGATGATGTAATTCCGAAAGTTGAAGAGAATCAGAGTTACTATCGATGCTGTGATCATGTGGCCTGCGCTCCAGCTGATGCTCATCTTTATCGCTGTACGCAGGGATTTGGTTCTTGACAAAAGATTGGATACGGCAAGCATATGATCTGGGTCGTAGCTGTGTTTGAACCCCAATATCAGAGTCAGCAGAAACGGAAGTACCATATCTTTCTTATTTATTATTGTTTTATAAGTGTTTCACTAATTTACAAAATCGTTTAGCATTTTATTTTTGTGGTTTATTTGAATATATGGCAGAACTAATTTCTTGAATATATATTTGTTTTTCTTAGATACGTAAAAACAATGCCTATAACCAACTATACTATTTTTAGTAGGAAAATGGTAAGAGCTTTTCTTAATCGGTTCGATCCAACATTTACAATTTAAAAAGTGTTCTATATGTTGTTTCAATTCTTCGGATTTTTTACCATCTATTATTCTTACTACACACTGAGGATAACTTTTTCTTCTTTTAACACAAACAGTTCCATCACCATCAATAAGTCCACCCATATAAGCGGAGAATAATTTAACATCACTTTGGATGGGTATTGGTATATTGCCTTTTTTGATACCTAGGTTGGTGAATAAAGGTAAAAGCCTAGTTAAACTTAACTCAATCCGATAAATCTTTGTACCATATTCATTTGTTTCCATAAATTGAATTTTAACATGCCTATTAAACTCATTTGAAAATATTTCTTGCAATTTTTCTATCATAGGTAGAGACTTTTCCCCTACAGCAACTGTTAATATATGCCTTACTCTTTGCCCTATTTTCTTCACTGATATAAAACCGTCACTATTTAGTACACCCATAAGATATGCTATACGCTCGTTCATTTCACTCACTTTAATTTATATATATTAATATTTTGAATATATAAAGCTATTGTGGGTTAATTTTCTTATATTCATAATATATAATGAAATTAAGAAAGACCTCGTGTGGAAATGGATATCCGACAAGTCTTCGGAACTTGGGTTGAGGGTTCGAATCCCTCCGGGGTCACTTTAAATAATTATAGTCCTAATTATGGGATTGTGCTAGATTACAAGCGGATGTGTGAAGAGGCAATTAAATTAACCGACGGACTTGAGTTAGCTCCCTTCAAGCCCCAAAATATTGTTTTTGCTGGAATGGGCGGGTCTGGTATATCTGGGGATTTGGTAAGAGATGTCGCAACTGGCATTAGAGTGCCTATAGGGATTTCAAAAGATTCTGATCTTCCGGCTTATGCCGATTCTGAAACTTTGGTTGTCTGCACAAGCTACTCGGGAAACACAAATGAAACGTTGAGTCAATTCGTTGGAGCCTACAAGCGTGGGTGTCGTATTGTAGCTATTACATCGGGGGGGAAATTGTTGGAATGGTCGCAAAGACTCAATGTGCCTTTTGTAAAATTACCCGCTGGATATATGCCCAGAGATTCTCTGCCATACTTGTTTTTCAGTGTGACTGGTTGCATGGAAAGGATGGGAATTGGAAACTATGCCGATGGTGCAAGGGAATTTTTGGAGTTGCTGCCTACTATAAGTCTCTCGCCAGTAGATGATATAGCCGATTCTGTGAAAGATTCTTCTATGTTAATTCTTTACGGTCCATCAGAATTTTCAGGAGTTCTGAAAAGGGTCAAATCCCAAATAAATGAAAATGCAAAAATGCTTGCAAAGGTAGAAGAGCTTCCTGAACTGAACCATAACGAGTTAGTAGGCTATGAAGTGCATAAATATCCAGAGTTTCCTGTTATCTTTTTACGAGACAGAGACGAAACACTAGAAATGGCGGAACGAGTGAAATTCTCACGGGAAACCAAGGGAGGAAACTTGTATGATATATGGACGTACGGGAATTCCAAACTTGCAAAAGTAATGTCATTGGTGTATCAGGGCGATCATCTAACTTTCAGACTTGCTGAATTAAGGGGAGTTAACCGCCAGCAGACATTGACGATTGACAGCTTGAAGGAACGCATGAAAGGACTAGGTATTGTCGAAGGATTGGAGAAAGAGCTAGGTTTTATATCCTGAAAATAACAAATCTGGTTCTGTGAAATTTATGAATGGCCAAATGAAGGGATATGTATTCGCAATTCTGTCATCACTGCTGATGCCAACCGCATTTATAGCAAGTTATGTTGCTCTTCAAAGCATTAACATAGCCAGTTTAACTTTCTATTTCTTTGGATTCGGCCTTATTGGCGCTGTCGTTTCTCTGCTGGTAACTGGAAAGATGAATAAAGCTGCAGGATTGTTTAGAAAACATTGGAAACCTATTGCTATTCTCGGGTTGGTGAACGGTGCTGCTGCAGTCGTATGGTTTTTTGCTCTAAAGCTCATCGGACCTTCTTCTTTGGGATTTCTTATGAGGTTTGCGACTGTATTCGCTGTTGGCCTGGGGGTTGTTTATCTTAAGGAACGCTTTAATAGAGGTGAAATTTTTGGAGGCGCGATGATGATTGTCGGCGCGTTTGTAATGACTTTTAAGGGCGGGAACCATCTGGTGACGGGCGCGCTAATTGCGTTCTTCCTTTCCCTTGTGGTGGCTTTAGAACAGCTGTTTCTCAAAAACTATGTGAAACATATAGAACCAATCGTATTCAACGCACTTAGATTAGCTTTTACATTTTTGGTGGTGTCTGTATATGTAATAGCGCGAGCGGACTTAACGATGGCGAGTTCTGACATTCTTTTTCTGATTTTTATCACCTCGATTCTTTCAACTGTAGTAGGATCTGTTTTGTATTTCAAAGCTTTGGAGATATCAGACATGTCGAAAGTTGCAAGTGTCCAGTCGATTAATCCATTTGTAGTCTTTGTTTATTCGCTGATATTTCTAGGCAGTGTGCCTACTGGTCTGCAGTTGGTTGGGGCTATGGTTATTGGCTTGGGGGCATTCTTCCTTGTCCTTGCAAGACACAAACCGCGGATAATAGAAAGATTGTTGCCCAACTTTTAAGTGGTGCTATGGAACTGAAAAGTGAGTCTGAGAAGGAAGTCCGAAGAATAAAGAAAATCATGGAGACACTTGAAATAATAGATTCCAAAAGATCCGAGTCTCTCGTTAAAGTAATGAAATCTTATTACGAAGACTGTCAAGTCTTCTACAAAAAGGGACAATACTTGCAGGCTTTAGAGACAGCCTATATAGTCTGGGCACAGGCTGACTCGGGACTTCATCTAGGAGTGTTTAGGATACCTGATTACATGCGAAAAATGTTCACGGTTTAGGAAACTTATAAGTATATCCCGAACCATATACTCTTTATGAGAGAAGTAAAATTCAGAGAACCTGACTTAGAGAAGATATATCAGAAAATGTTGCGTAGAATGAGAGCTACAGGTACTAGAATTCGTAAGGGGCTTTGATTTCAATATTAAATTCGTTTTCAAGTTGCTTGTTGTGCAACATATCGCCATCTAAAGTGACAAAAATATTTATACCTTCCTCGATAGCGATACTTAAATTTAAGACATCTGTTGCACCTATCCTATTTTCCAATTCCTTAACCTTCTCAGCTGTTTGAAATGTCGTTTTCTTTGGCGTTGTAAAATTTATCTTCCTCTTTTTAACCAAACCGTCAAAGAACTGGAAAAATATTTCCTTTTCGGTTTTGTCGGTGATATCTGTTTCTATTATTGTAAACAATTCTCCGACTACAGATATAGGAAGAATACCGCGGAAATTGTAACCGATTTTGTTTAGGTAATCCTTGCAAGGCTCTCTGAATTTACTCTTTTCGTCAAATGCTTCTAAAATTATACTGGAATCTATCCCGTGTAAAGGCAATCTTTGAAATCGTCTAATCAACTTTTCCAGTGTCTTAGATTTCATATATTAACAGAATTGATTTTCTTGTAATTAAAATTCACCCTTAAGTGCCTTTCTTATGTAGATGTTGGTTAACTACTGGTGGGCTTACGTTGATGCGGGATTGCATCTGAAAGTTTTCAAAGTTCCTAGTGAGCTGAAGAAAATCTTTACTGTGTGAATTCAAACTTCTAATAAAAGAAATGCGAAATAATATTAGGGGCTGATATTATCACAAATACTTTAATTACAAAACTTTCGATGCAGGGGTTCAAGAGCTTCAACAGGCGTATCTCTATACCTTTTCTGGATGGGGTCAACGCAATCGCAGGTCCAAATGGCAGCGGCAAGTCGGCACGTTATGATTTAGAAGTAGTTCTCGCGAATGGTGGCATACAACCGATAGGAAAGATAGTAAACGACCAACTTAAAGGCAGTCGGAATAAGTACAGATTAGATGACGGTTTCATTACTTTTGAAAACAGGGAAAATTTGAAGGTTTTAGGCCTAAACCCGTATACAATGGAAATAGAGGAAAAGAAAATATTGGCTTTCATAAAACGAAAAGGATATAAGAAGTTATACAAACTGAAAACTCGGACTGGAAAGGAAATTGTTACAACAGGTGACCACCCTGTAATGGTGCTTCAAAATGGTTCAGTGGCATCTAAAAAAATTGAGGAGCTGAAAAAAGATGAATTGATTGCAACTCCGAAAACTCTGAGGATCAAAAGTAATTCTAGGGATGAAGAAACTCTAATGGAATTTTCAAACAAGATAAATAATAAATTTGCAAGGATGCTCGGGTACTTAATTGGCGACGGCTACATAGCAAAAGACCACTGTGATTTCACTAACAGTAACCTTGTATTGGTAAATGATTTTGTTAAAAATGCTAAGCACTTTGGACTATCTACGAAGATATACCAACACAATAATACGAAAGTCGTAAGAATAGCCTCAAAGGAATTCTCATACATGCTTCATTCTATGCACAACTCAGAAAAATTAAATTCAGCCAATAAATTCATACCTTCGGCTATTCTCTTCTCAAAAGAAGAGATATTGGGGCACTTCATTGGAGCGTTATTCGACTGTGACGGCCATATTAGAAGAGATTTACCTGCAATAGAATATGCGACAAAAAGCAATAAACTTGCGAAACACGTGCAGCTTGCACTCCTCAGATTTGGCATAATATCCAGTATGAAAGAAAGACTACAGTGGGCTACAAACGGCAAGACACAGATAAAAAAACCGTATTATTATCTTTACATAGAAGGCATTGAGAACCTTAATAGATTTTATAATAGCATACATTTGAAATCAGAAGACAAAGTTGAAGCGCTGAATTATCATATCAGCACCCGTATTAAGAGCCAGAGAAATCAAGAGGATATACTACCAAAAGAAGTGAATCATTTAATAGCGACTTTCGTAAAAGTATCGGGAATTAAGGTTAAACCACTTAGAAAAGCTTATCCGAGTTTGGCGGCGTATGTAGAAAATAGATGCAGTCCGACTACAGACGGGTTAAAGAATATACTAAGGTTATTCAAAGATAAAATTCAAAAATTAGAAAATCACCTTGAGGAAACAGATCCTTCTGTTAAAAGTGTAGTTAATGCTCTAGATGAGCTAAGCATAAAGCACACACGTGCTTGTAAATCTGCGGGACTGAGCGCTTCTGTCATTAGCAATTGGATTAGAAATAAAACCATGCCGAGAAAGAAAAATTTAGAATTGATTCACAAATTTACTAAAAATGAATTAATTAGTAGGGCGGGAAATGCTAAAAATCTATTGAATACTCTGGAAAAATTGGTGAGGTCAGACATTTTCTGGGAAAAAATAAAGAATATCGAAACTGTAAAGGGAGAAAAGTGGGTGTATGACCTTTCTATACCAGAATGTCATAATTTCATAGGTAATCTAGTTTTTGTCCACAATAGCAACATATTAGATGCCGTGGCGTTTGTATTGGGCAGGACCTCGGCCAAGTCGATGCGTGCTGATAGGCTGCATGAGTTGATTTTCCATGGGGGCGGAGGTAAGAAGCCTGCTGATTTTACATCGGTAACATTGACGTTTGATAACTCCAAGAAAGCCTTTTCAGTCGAAGGCGATGAGCTTGCAATAACCCGAAAGGTGAACCAGAAGGGTGCGACTGTATACAAGATGAATGACAGGACTGTGACGAGGGATAAGGTAATCCAAACTCTTACAGCGGCTAGGATACATCCTGACGGGCAAAACATAATTCTCCAGGGCGATGTGACAGAGATCATCGAAATGAATCCTGTGGAAAGAAGATTGATTATTGATGAAATCTCCGGGATTGCGGAGTACGACGACAAGAAGGAGAAGGCGCAGAAGGATTTGGATGCGGTCGACCAGAAACTGAAGGAAGCTGAGATAATCATCACGCAGAGGTATGATATTTTCAAGAAATTGGAGGAAGAGAGGAATGCCGCCATCAAGTACCAGAATCTTACGCAGCAGTTGAGGGTGATGAAAGGGTCTCTTGCCAACAAAAAGGCCAACACATTCCAAGAGCAGCTGGGCAAGTTCGATGAGGTTCTTGCAGAAAAAATGGGATTGCGCGAGAGGCTTGGTAAAGAGCTTGAAGAGACTGAAAACGATCTGGAGCTAAAAGAAAAGGGTATTAGAGAAGTTGCCGATAAACTGATAGACCTCTCGAAGCATATAGAGATTGAAAAGGAATTGTCGCAGGTTCGTTCGCAGTTGTTGATTAAGAAGGATAAAATCGATTCCAACACACGGGAGATAGCCAGGTTGAATGACTTGGTGGAAAAACTTCAGGTGTTCGAGTCGAGGAAGGCTGAACTGTCGGGGGAAATGCCGCGGGCTGTTAGAAGCATACTTGCACTGAATTTGCGCGGTGTGCACGGGGTTATAGCCAATTTGGTTTCTGTGCCAGAGAAGTACCAGATTGCAATAGAAGTTGCCGCCGGCCATCACATGAATGACATAGTTGTGGATGACGAAAATGTCGCATCGTATTGCATAGAATATTTGAGAAGAGAAAAAATCGGGCGGGCGACTTTCATCCCGCTTAGTAAAATCCGGCCCATGCTCTTCAGGGAAAACGAACTGTTGGGCAAGCATGGCGCAATTGGCGTTGCAAGCAAACTTGTCAAATATGATACGAGGTTCATGTCCGCTGCGGAATTTGTTTTCGGCAACACGCTTATAGTTGACAAACTTGACTCTGCGAGAGCTATAGGAATCGGGAGAGCGAGGATGGTGACGTTGGAGGGGGATCTGGTTGAAAGGAGCGGGGCGATGATAGGCGGCCATTACATCAAGTCGCATGCAAAATTTGTCGAAGCTTCCACGAAACATGAGATTGACAGCTATATTGATTTGAGGAGAAGACTGCAGGAAGAGGATGGATTTTTGAAGGAGGATGTTGAGGAACTTGAGAAGAGGCTGAAGAAGCTAGCTGTGTCGGAGGGATCGAAAGAGTTCATTAACTTGGAAAAATTGCGGATTGGTTCGGAGCAGGAGATTGACAAACTGCGAGAGAAGAGGAAGAAGCTGAATGAGAGGAAGCTTAATCTTGAAATAGAAATCAACAGGGCGAACATCGACAAGGCCAGGCTGGAGACTGAACTGCAGAATGCCAAAGCTGAACTGGAGCAGTATGGAAGCATCGCATTTGTCGACGAAAAAATCCACACGCTGGAAGAATTTATCAGAAAAACCGAGAAGGAACTTTCGACTGTCGGACTCGTGAACCTTAAATCAATAGACGAGTATGAGAAGTTCAAGAATGAGTTTGAAGGGTACAAAGAAAAGTATGAGAAGATTCTGGAGGAGAAGAAGGCTGTGTTGGACATGATAATGAAGATTGAGGAGAAAAGGAAGGAGGTGTTCTTCGGGACGCTGGATGAGATTAAAGGGGAGTTCCATGACATCTTTGCTAAGATGCTGAATGGTGCTGCAACGCTGGAGTTGGAAGATCAGAATAATTTGGAAAGCGGTCTGCTCATCAAGGCCAGCCCAAGGGGAAAGACTCTGCTCAATATAGATGCGATGTCGGGCGGGGAGAAGTCGTTAACAGCATTGGCATTTATTTTTGCTATACAAAGTTCGAAGCCTTCACCATTTTATATTTTGGACGAGATTGATGCTGCCCTGGACAAGGTTAACAGCAAGATTGTTGCTGACATGATCAGGGAATTTTCCAAGAATGCGCAATTTATTATCATCACGCATAATGATACGACGATTAAGGCTGCTGACCAGGTTTTTGGATGCTCGATGATAGATGGTGAGAGCAAGATAATGGCACTTGAATTACCGAAGGTGTAAACGATTACATAAAACCGCATTCGACATTTAACGGATTAACGCCTTCAGAGGCAGCTGGAATTAAGCTGAATCTGAAAGAGAATAGATGGTTGGATTATTGAGATTGAGTCTTGAAAAGAAGAATAAGTTATCTGCGGGAAATGGGTGCTGAGTCGAGTGTTCAAATTGAGTGATGTAAATGAAGTCACTATGTTTAGTTTATTTGGGGTGCGTAGTAATTGATTTGCTCAGTTAACCTGACGAGAACCAACAGAATTATATACTCTACAATAGAAATCTTTATATATAAATATTGTTACTTAAGAGTAGTGGTATTTTATGCAGGAACATCCGGACTCAGGCTCGAATTATGATACGTTCGAAGCTACCGAAATTCCCTATACTGTGAATAATTTTCATTCAAGCTGGAATTCCACTGTTTACCCCGACGCAAAGACTATTTTACATGTGGGAGAAATCGATCCGGCTATACATTCTTTAACTAGAGATTCTGTTAGAAGCGTAACTGCGGTTGATATCAATCCCGGTGCTGTTGCAGCAGGTCTTTGGAAAAAGGAAGCAATTAGACGATTAAGCCCTCAGGATTTTGATGCACTCATGCACCTTAATTTTGGTGTACGCCCATTTTCTTATGCAAGAGCAGAACAATTGAAACCAGATGCTTACGGAATTAATTTGCAAATAATGGCTAATCTTCCGCCTTGGTCTAGAGATCAGCTGAGACGGTTATTTGAATATAGAACTGATGAACCTTGGGAAAAAGTGAGGGTGGATAATGGTGCTATAGAAAACCTTCATTATTTAGACCCTATTTTATACGAAACTGCTAGAAACAGACTGGAAAGATTAAATATTGAATTGGTAGATGGTTTTAGTATGTTGCCATTTCAAGCTGATATGATAAGCATGAATAACATTTTTGATTATACAGAAGGTGATGTGACCGGAAAGTTTAGAGCTTTGGCACAAAGCTTGAACCAAAATGGTCGGCTTGTTATAGCATCTAGAAATGCAGCCAAAGGGGAAGAAGGTTATGTAAATGCATATGATATAATACAAGTTGCTACTGGGAGAATTGAGGCGTTTGAGAAAGACGGCGCTATAAGGCTTCCAGTTAAGACTAGATCTCGTGGAGGATTATTTAATGGAGGACATGCAGTAGTACCAGAAGGTGGAAAACGTTTATTAAGTGATGTACTGACAAACCTCGGTCTTGAATTGGCAGGCGACTCAATAGTCTCAAATTATGTAACAAGAGAGGCAGCAGCTTTTGGTAAGGCGGTAAGTGCAGTTGAAAATAATTTTAGAGACAGACCACTCATTTATTATACTGCGGTGTCTGCTCCGTTTCCAAAAGACAGTCTTGAAAAATTCGGTTCTGCCACAACCAGAGAACAATTAGAGCGCATATATAAAAATGAAGCTGCGGAAGCTTTTAAATATTCTGCTAAAACGTCTCCAGAGACGAGTAAATATCTCTTAAGCGGTATCCTAAAGAATTTAAGAGATCATCCTGATTTGACAGAATCTGATTTAGAACCATTCCAATTAGGTGCCGAAATTGCTTGGAGAAATTATTGGACCGATGTACAAAGAGAAGCAGAACCACTAGGTATAGATCCATTCCAAAAGTCTGGTGCATTGACTTTGTACAGTATAACTCCTACACCAGGAGAGTTAATATTTAAGCCACGTGGTGACTTCTGGCAGAATTTTGCAGTAGAAGTTTACAAGAAGGTTTAAAACTTCTTTTATTTTATCTAGAAACCGTCAACAGAAACTTAACAAATTCCAATTTTTACAATTTTCAACAAATGATTTAACACTGCAATGATGTATCTTGTATTTAAGCTTTTCTATTCTTCACTACATATTAGTAATAACTCACTCAGAGAACCATAGCGGTCAACCAAACTTATACATATATATAA
>CAYXOT010000008.1:0-11815 GCA_964466985.1 uncultured archaeon | reverse complement strand
TCCAAAGATTTCAATATGCTCAAGTAAGAGTCGTGGACATTTGTGTATTTGCCGATGATTCCAATGATAATCTCTTTATTGGCATTTTTTACTTTTCCCACAAAACTCTCCCAGTTCCTGAAATTAAGAACTCCATCGCCATTTTCCTTTGGAGATACGCTCAGAATTTTAAACAATTCTTTATCAAGACCCAAATCACGAAGAATTAACGGTATCTCGTATATGTCCGAAAAATCGTAGAGGTTGTATACGCGCTCAGTAGGCACATTTGCGGCCACACTAATTTTTTCTTTTACAGAATTTGGAACTGGCGTCTGTGACCTGCAGATTATCATGTCAGGTTGCACGCCGAGCGCCATTAATTGGCGCAGTCCGATCTGGGCAGCCTTGCTTTTGTATTCATGCAAAGAACCGGGCTCTATAACATAGGTAACGTTAACGAACATCACATTATCCCTTCCTTCTTCATATTTCAGTTCGCGCATAGCTTCTACGAAATAGGAATTCTCCAAATCACCGACTGTCCCTCCGACCTCAACCAAAACAACATCTGCGTCTGTTTCCAGCGCCATGCCACGCAAGAAAATTTTTATCTCACCGGTTACATGCGGTATGAACTGGACGTCCCTGCCGAGGTATTTCCCTGCGCGCTCTTTGTCTAGAATCATTTTGAAAATCTTCCCGCCAGTCAAATAGTTGTCCTTTGTCAGGTTGCGGTGCAACGCCCTTTCATACGAGCCCAAGTCCAGATCGCATTCAGTCCCATCCTCCAGAACAAAAACTTCACCGTGCCTGAATGGGTTGAGAGTACCTGCATCGTAATTGATGTACCCGTCGAACTTGACAGGAGATACTTTAAACCCGTGGCAACTAAGCAATGTTCCCAAAGCCCCGGAAAAAGTTCCCTTGCCAACTCCCGACATCACGCTTCCTGTGACGATGACGTATTTGGTCTTTCCAACTTGATAGCCATCAGGAATAGAAGAATAAGACTCGTGTTCAATGGTTTTTTCAGCCAACGGTTTCTCTACTGTGGGTGACACACCAAAATAGGTTTCTAACATTTATAAACTTTTATCAAGTGAAAACAACATCCTTTTTAACTTAGACAAAATCATGTCTTTTCATTTTATTTGCACTGACTGATAAAATTTTCTTTTTAGTATTATAACTAATATGTTTAATGTTGAGCCATTTTAGGCCTTCTCTGCACCCCATCGGCTTAACTAGACAAACAATGCTTTTAGGTTTGATTTTTATCGGTAAATCTTGAATTAAACTTAGATCGGTATTAAAAATGAGTTATAATGGAAATCGAGGACTTGTTGCTTTTGATTGTGACGATGTGTTAAAACGATACACACCAGCAGATATAGTGGTGCCTCTTGATAGAGAATCTGTCGAAGGAATGGCGATTCTGAAAGGCAAAGGATTTGATTCGCATTTAATTGCATCTGGTAAATCTACTGATTATTTATTGCAGGTAGTTGCTGAAACAACAAGGCTATATGGTCTCGGTACAAGATTTTTTGACGATTTGCGTCTTATTGGTGAAACCGGTGCGGTTGTCATCCATATGAATAACGGGACGATGAGAGAAGAGTATGTGGCGCCGCAAGACGGCTACCGCAGATTAGCAGAAGCACTTGGAGATGATGGCATATATGTGCTGAAAAGGGCAATCGAACAGGGTTTGACACCAAACACCACATGGACCAAATTCCAACTTGGAGGTGTATCCGGCAACGTTACACATGAGCCCAAGAAAGCCATAAGAACATTATTGTTTAATCCTCACAGTGCTGTGGAACCTGCGCGAGACGCCATACAAACAACTATAGACAGATATAATCTACCATTTCATCTGCATCACGCTATAACACCATATGGTGGTTATATAGACATTGTACAAAAGGGTGTTGACAAGACTACAGGTTTGAGACTCGAACGCAATATAGCACTGGAACAAATGAGGGTTATAGTTGACGGAAAGAATGACCTGCCAATGGTAGAATTTGTAAAATCAGGTTCCAGAGCAGTCGGAAATGCGACACCCGAAGTCAAGACAGCTGTAATTGGTCATGGCGGATTTGTCGCGAAAGGCAATGTTGGAGAAGGCGTACTAGAAATTGCTCAGCAAGAAAGAGCATTGTTTTCATAGATTAGTGCTATACTTGCAATGCAACAAAAATGTATGTTAGATCATCCAAATGGTTCGTAGATTGCTCCTCGATAACAGAACTGGTTAGTGCCACAATGCCGTGTTCGTCTCCAGGTAGAAATTCGAATTTGTCCCCTTCAGCACCTATTCTTATTGAAATTTCGCCGGGTTTCCAGTTCTTTTCCGCGTGATTAGAATATAGAACCATGCATAATCCCTCCAGAATTTTCAAGCGTTCATGCTTCAGCTTGTGGATTTCAAATCCCAGAACTCCAAATTTTCCAATGACCAAAAGCTTTCTTATGTAATTTTCATCCACATCGACTTTCCTGAGCGAGACTCCTCCCCATGCGGTTTTTTCTGTAAGAGGCGCTCTTTTTCCGATTCCCACAATTTCTTTTTCGTATAATTGGGAATTCTTTGAAAGGAAACCGAATTTTTTAGAAATATACACTAGATTTTTTATTATCGCATTGTATTGCTCCTCTGTCTCAATGGGTCCAGTTTCTCGTATGTATTCGGAAATGCTCTTCTCGAAGTCAGATTTTTTGCCAAGAATTGCTTCACTGCTCTCTGTGATGATATTACTAGAGCCGAAGTGATAACTCATTGCTTTAGTTTGGTGCAAATCACTATAAATAATTTTCATGCTGTTTTATTTGAGCCATGTCCGGAAATGCTGTTATTGCTCCTTTTTTGGTTGTGGTTATGGCTGCGATTAGGTTAGCTCTCTTGAATACCTCATCTAGTTTGTCTTTGTCGATTTGCTCAAAAGTGTTATTCTCTACAAAAGGCAAGAGACCATAAAGCGCACCAGCGTTAAATGCATCGCCTGCACCTGTGGTATCAACTACATTTACTTTAAATCCATCCACATAATTAGAGACTCCCTTATAATAATAAAAACAACCTCTTTCACCAAGGGTAATTGCGACTAATTGATTTTTAATCGGCATCTTTTCGATTGCTTGTTCAGGATATTTAACACCAGTTAAAAGTCCCATCTCTTCTTCGTTGATTTTCAGAAAAGATACATATGGTATAGTTGAAAGGATTGCTTCTCTTGCCAACTTCTCATCTTTCCATAAAGCTTCTCGATAATTTGGATCGTAAGAAACGAATAGCCCATTATTTTTCGCTATGTCCAAAGCTTTCTCAGTAGCTTCTTTAGAAGGTTCTCTCATCTGTAACAGTGAACCAAAGTGAAATATCTTTGCTTTACTCAAGATAACTGCACTCACATCGCTAGCAGAAAATTGTTCATCGGCTCCAGGATTTCTATAAAACGTAAAATATCTTTCACCGTTTTTTCCTAAGGAGACAAATGCTAGTGTAGTTCTTGCAAAGTTATCTTTCACGACTCCACTAATATCCACGCCATTTTCTTGGAGTATTTTGACCAAAAAGTCGCCAAAAGGGTCATTACCAACTTTACCAATATACCCGACTTTCACTTCTAGTTTAGCAAGCCCTATAGCTGTATTAGCTGGTGCACCTCCAAAATGTTTTAAAAAACCTGACGTTTCCCGTAACTCTTTACCGCTTTCTAGAGCTATCATGTCAACTATCAGCTCGCCCATGCAACAAACTTGTAATGACATAAACTAAACTTGGTTTCTATCTATTTTTCATTAAAATATTATCTATAAATTCAACTAATCCTGCAGAATGAGTTTCGTTTGTTATGACAATATGCGGATCTATTAATTTGAGGTGTTTTAAGGTTTCTTCGTTTGTTATTTTTGCCATAGCTATACTTGTATCATGTTTCAAAAATTTATTTTTAATCTCTAACGTCTAAATAAAATCTCCGCAACATCTTTATTTTTAAGAACATACTCCGCACTAACCTTTTTCTTAGTTCTTGCATCCAACCCGCCAATAAATCTTTCGCCGATATCTGTATGGATTTTGAATGCAAATTCTTTTAGATTAGTCCCTGAAGGTATTAAAAATACGTCAGGTAATATAGCGCCAGATGTATCAGTTAATTTGCTGGCATCAGCGACAGGATATACTGCAATATAATTCAGGATTTCAAAAACAGCTTTGTTCAAGCACTCCTGCACGCCAGTAGAACCAAATTTATCAATAACCTCCCTTTTAATGAATTCCAGTGCTTTCTGCTGTGCTGCGTCTAAATTCCCAATTACTTCGAATCCATTGCCAACTTTGTAATTAACTAATTTTTTCTCTTCCGCTTTTTTCAATGCTATCTCAGATTCTGTGCTTGTAGGAATCATTTTGTATTTATTTTTTAATCTTTCAAAATTCTCCTGCGATTGTTTTAAATCGATTTTATTGGCGACTATAAGGATAGGCTTTGACACTTCCCGTAATCTCTTTGCGAATGACTCTATGGCAGATACAGGATGTTCATCCAGAGTTTGTGATATTTGCTCCTTCGTTACTCCCAACCCGCTTAACTGCTGCTGCAATGCATCTAAAAGCTCAGCTTTTCCTGCAGGCAATTTTTTTATTTTTTCCACATTCCGTTTTATTACATCAATGAACCAAAGATTGATTTCACTCTCTACGAAAAGTATATCCTCTTCGGGGTTGTGATTTTCGGTTGGCTTGCCTTCGGAATCTGTCATGCCAGAAAAATCTACCACATGCAACAGAGCAGAAGCTTGTCGGATGTCGTCTAAAAACCGAAGTCCCAAGCCTCTACCTTCATGAGCACCCGGAACTAATCCTGCTATATCCCACAACTGTATCGGTACAAATCTCTTACCATCTTTACAGTAACCTTTCTTTGGATTGCATCTGACTCCAAATTCTTTATCGATACAATCTATAACAACATAACTTGTCCCTGTGTTCGGTTTTATCGTTACAAAAGTTCTGTTAGATATTTCGACATCAACCAATGTGGCCGCTTTAAAGAAGCTGGATTTCCCGGAATTTGTTTTTCCCGCAATAGCAACTTCAACCATATCAATTAACTATTCAAGAAAGCATTAAAACATTATATTGTCGGAGTTGTAATTACAGATTCATGGACGCAATTGAAGTTATCAATGTGTCAAGACGATTCAAAGTCTTGGGTAAAGAATTTTACGCTTTGAAGGGTGTATCACTAAGAGTCGAAGAAGGTAAAATATTTGGTTTGGTAGGCCCGAATGGTAGCGGAAAAACTACGTTAATCAATCTAATCTTGGGAATTTTGCTGCCTCACAAAGGGAAAATAAAGATTTTTGGTCGTGAAAAGGACTTTCTTGGAAAAATCAATTACGCCTCTGGCGAGGAGCGTTTTAATGGCATGTTAACTGTATTGGACATATTAAACTTTTACGGCAGAGTTTATGGGCTGTCAAGAAGTAAAAGGAAGAATAAAATTAATGAGCTGGCCAAATTCTTCGGCTTGACAAAATTGTTGAAGAGGCGGTTCGATGTTTTGTCGACAGGGGAAAGGATGAGGTTGGCCTTTGCAAAGGCCCTTCTTAATGACCCGAAGATTCTTTTATTGGACGAACCGACTCTGGGACTAGATCCTCACATATCCAAAAAAATCAGAAAGGAAATCAAGCACTTGAACAAAAAATACAAAATGACCATCTTTCTTACGTCCCATTACATGGCAGAAGTAGAGCAACTTGCCGATAAAATAGCTTTTATCAAAGAGGGGGAAATAAAAAGATTTGGAGACATCAAATCTATAACAAAGAAATCAAGCTTGGAAGATTATTTCGTAAAAGAGATGGGTGGTCGTGAATGAAGATTAGTATAATTCTTGCCCTGCTGTACAGAGACTTTTTGCTTTTTTCCAGAGCAAAATGGCGACTTGTTGAGACGTTCTACTTCCCCATAACTACTGTTTTAATTTGGGGATTATTCTCGGTGTTCATGAAGGATTTCTCTCTGGAAGCGGGTCTAATCGTTCTGATAATGAATGTGTTTTGGAATTTCGCTTACATTTCCCAGAGTACAACAAACATGTCGATGCTGGAGGACATATGGTCAGGAGGTTTCAAGCAACTGTTCGTGTCCGGCATAGACGAGACTGACTTTGTTGTATCTAGACTTGTTTTCTCAACAATAATTTCCTCATTTCTCATGGTCATTCTATTTTTAATCACTTACTACGTTTTTGATTTGACAGTCTTGGTGACACATTTTTCTGTCATACTGCCGCTTATTTTGATAACTCTCGTATCTTCACTGGCATTATCGATTCTGGTTGCGGCTTTCATGCTGGCGGGTGGAAGGGAGTATACTTTCCTTTCTTGGACCATACTTCAGATTTTCGTACTCTTGTCCGCACCTTTTTATACAGTAGACATACTCCCGCAACCATTGCAGTACATCGCCCAAGTGATGCCTTACACAGACGTATTCGAATCGGCAAGAAATTTGATAACATTAGGTGGAGTTAACTCTCAACTTGTATGGAAAGGCTTTATCATATCAGTTTCGTACATCCTGATGTCCCTACCAGTATATTATTTTGCGTTTCATAGTGCAAGAAAAAACGGTAACCTAGTCAAACTGAGTTAGCTTTTGGCCATCGCATACAGCTCTCTTACCATTCTCTCAATATTTTGTATGCGTTGGTTTATCGCCTCGTATTCTATCTTCAAGCTGTCAATCTGTGTCAGCATCAAATCTACCTTAGCCTTAAGATTCTCTGAGGATGCGTCTGTTGGATAACTTGGTTGTGCAACTGGCGGAGTATAAGGTGGTGGATAACTTGTTAATGGTACTTCTTCCGCAGGAAGCTCTTTCTTCTTCCCTCCAAAAATAAGTCTGAATGGAAATGCAATAACTTTTCCTATGGTTCCTAATGCCCCCATTTCATCCCCTCATCACACTTTCTGGCTCTATGCCTAATGTCTTTTCAATTGCTAGCTTCAAGTCGGTGATTTTTATCCTGCATTCCTCCATATAATTTCTCCTTACATCATTATAAAGCGTGCGGAAGTAGAGCCATCTGAGCGATTTGTATATAGAGCTTCTGGACCATGGTGTATTTTCCGGTGACCTTGTCAACAATTTTCCTGTCAGCAGAACAAATACATCACCGTCCTTATTTGGGTCTGACGGCTGGTTTCCCTGCATTGTAACCTCCCCCCAAACAGTAGACCATATATCATAACCTTTCCTGACAATGAATCTTGAGAAAAACCATCTCGGTTCAGTGGTGTTGTCCCATCTGAATTCTTTTTCATAAATATCCTTCCCTCGAACATCAAATATTGCACGCAAAAATTGGGGGACGGTTTGGTAAATCCTGAAGGGGTTGGGGCCTTTAAAATCTATTCTTATCACCCTCTCAGGGGCTAGACAGTCATCTTCCAAAACCCATGTTGCCATCTCATCACATCTTTGGTAGAACGTTAAAGAACGATTTCAGCTCGTCGGTGAATTGCAGCAAAAGTGCGCGGCACTCTTCGATGTATTTCTTCCTTATGCCTTGATAGATGACCTTGTGGTAGAATGTACGAAACATCTCATAAATCAAGCTCCTCTGCCATATAGTGTCTTGGGGGTATTCGGTTCTTACCTTGCCTTCAAAGGATACTCTAAGATTCCCCTCTTTCCCAAATTCCTTGCTCGGATGTGTTGTGCCGTCTATTGTGATTGTTATGTCTTGGAAGGTGTGGCTATCCAAATCTTTAATCAACTCGAATCTGACATGGAAACTCTCGCCGCCAGCGACTTTCTCCCATCTGAATTCTCTTTCCTGCACTTCCTTTTCTGTGATGTTGAACAAAGAGCCGAATAATTTACGGATGAATTCATATGCTTGCTGTGGATTTGGACCGGTATATTCCAGGATAGCTCCAGGCCTAGGTATAAGACAATAATCATGAATCAATATCCTTGCTCTTGCGAATACCGGCAATCAATCACTTAATACAATATATGAATTTTAAACTAAAAAGTATATGTAGCCAAATAATAGTATGGTTCTTCAGAGGATTTTTGCATGGTTGCTAATTTTAGCTGGATTGTTTTTTATCATTGCTCTTCCAGGAATAATGTCCGGACCTGGCAAACATGGTACTCCTGGTGGTGGCTATACGCCGTCAGAGTTTGCTCATGCGACTGTTTTTATCGGACTGGCCCTGCTTGGCGTTGGCATTTTTCTTCTAGTTAAAAGTTAATGAAATTGAAAAACAAATAATACTGTATGTCGAATGTCGTAAAAGATGATATTTTCAATACCAGCCCTGGAATGGGAATGAACGCGAATAATTTCGAAGGGGAGATAACAATAGACATAACCACGCCTCTTGGTGGGATGACTGGACAGTATTACTCGCTAATGTTCGAGATGGGCAGGAGGGGATTTGCTATTTTTAAGATTGAGGAAAGCATTGATGTCTCACCTGTTTTCAAGCAATATTATGATTTGACAATCCAGCAGAAGCAGGCTTTAGAAGCACAGGTTAAAGCTGGGTTAGGCCAGATAGCTACCGCCATCCATGATTTTGAGCTGATTTCGCATGACTTGAGAAAATACAAAGAATACTTGGACTATTTCGCCAAAATTGAACAAGGTGAAGTACTACTCAAAAGCAAAAAGAAAGAAGAGAAAGAGAAAGGCGGGCAATCAAAGAAGGAAGGTATGCAGACACTGCGCTCTGTATTTATTGATCAAGTTGACGCACATACAGGAGAACAGATTGCGCTGAAAACCATCACAGCAAGATGGCCGACCATAATTGTAGATTTCATGCGGCTCGATGACAAAGATGTTGATCAAAAAAAAATTGCGGACAAATCCGGAATTTCAGAAGCCGAGGCTTCCATCCTAGCGACTAAAAATAAACTTTTCATTGAATGGAGGGATAATTTATTCAAACCGACATTAACGCAAAGATACCAACATGTTGTCAGGTTGGTTGAAGCTAGAAAGACATCGATAGAAAAATACACAGAAATGCTCAAGCCTGTTATAGCGAGATTTAAGATAATAAATGATGCTTTAGAGAATCCTAGAGGAAGGGTTGTCCCATGGAGAAGTTTCTTTCAGCCTGCCTCCCAAGCATATTCGATGGACAGGACAAGAGTTTGGGCGTTCTTGCCATTTGGTCCTGCAGAAAAATACAAAGTAACCCGCGATTACCTTGATCGGGTTTCCCCAAGAAAGGCTGGGTTCAGGAGAAATGAAATAGAACAGCTTGTTGCAGCTGATAAATTTGCTAAGGGTGCTGACTTGCCTGCTCTTCCTGTTGAACCCTCGATAGATGAAATTGTTCGCAAGTATGTCCCACAAGTTGAAAAATATTATAATGTAAAGATTAGCATTGCAGATGTATTTGATGCAAGAAAGAACTTGACTGATTTATTCTTAAGAAAAGCGATGGAAACCGTAGGCCAGAGAGCCTATAAATCAATTGGTCAGTATGTGGCACCTGGTGTCACTTGGCAGTTCAGTCCGTATTATATATTTTGGATATACCATACCCGAGAACTGTTATCAGGAACCCGAATGGGACTGAGATGGAGGATGTGATGATAGAGAACATGACAGTCCAAGGAAGAACACAGAATGTGATTATCGTTTGTTTGCTGGAAGTGTTGGCACGCGAGAAACAGTTGGAAAATTACATAAGTCAGCTAGTTGGTGAGATAGGCGGACCTGACTTGAAGCCGATAGAAGAACTTGTAAAGGAGCAGTATCCAGAAATTTTCGGAAAACCAGCTCAAAAGGTGATGACAGGAATCGACATAGCAAAAGGGGCTAAACATTTCCAATGGTTTTTAGGCGACTTTATGGAAATGATAGGACGTAGATGGGGGGTACACTTCGATTGGTTAAGGGCACGGGGGCCATACGAGTTTGCGATGGATGACAGGATAGCAGAAGTGTTCCAGCTGGAAAATATGGTGCAGGGTTATTTCTTTGTTTTGAGATATCTTCAGCGTGGTGCTGGTGTGCCTGGGGTAAGGGTGTGATATGGCTTATCAGTTGGCTATGTCGAGCGGGCTTGCGCTAGTCAGAAGGGATCCTAATCTGATGGGCATCGGAAGGAAGATGCCTTCTGTTATTTTCTATGGTGTGAATATGGTGCAGGTTGACATGGAGACGCAGACTTCAGCAGAGATATTCGAGCCTGATGTTGAGCAATTTGTGAAGAGATTTTACGAGGATTTGGGAATCAGGTGGGTGATGCATGGCGAGATTGGACAGACTGTTGCATTCGAGACTGCGCTATTGCCGAGATGGAGGGGCGTTCATAGAAGGTTGCACCAGTATATGGACGCTATGTATGAGAAGTTTGTAAAGCCTAAGGACATGAGCAAATATTTGCCTGGCTATATTGATTTCCACATTTCAAACGAAATGGTTTTGGGATACTTCTCGGAAAGATTCAGGGTAGCTGGGCTGCCTACAGTAGATTTTAAAGGAAGATATAATTGGACCGACTTGCTAAACGAAAATCCTGAACTCGATAAATGGTTTAGAGATGTTATGTTGTTTTTAGTTTACGGGAGAGAAGTTCCCTTGGTAACTTCAGGTGTTGAGGATATTAAAAATCAGGCCAGAGCCCCAATTGTCCGAGATAATCTAGAAAAGCTTAGAAGGGAAAACCCGGAAAGGGTCAGACAGGGCATAGAAGAATGGGCTAGAATGCATAATGGCGCTCAGCCCCGTGATTTAGACGAGTATGAAGAAGCATTGCCGGAGATAAGACCAACTGATGCCCAAATTATTCAAGAAGTTTACAATAGATGGTTAGGCGCCACGGCAACGAGGCATACTAAAGGCGCTATAACTGAGGAAGAAATAGCGTATGCTATAATTACAAAATATCTTGAAACTAAAAAGGATGACCCAAAGGAACCATTATGGAAATTATTTTTTGGGGAAAAAACTTCTTTAGTGGATTTAGAAAAAAAATGGGGGAGGAAAGACGAAAAAACCGGGGAGATAAAAGCAAGAAGACTTGCTGACCCAGATACCGGTGATATCTATCTAGACCCAGATGTGATCGCAATGGTTGGCTGCAGATATATTATCGGTCATTTTGAATCTGACCCATTGCCGGAATATATAGCGGAGATGACGCAAAAAAAACCCGAAAGGGTAAACGACTCGTTCTATACAAAAAAGGCGATTGACAAATTGAAGCAGGTGAAAGTAACCCTTGTATTTGAGAATCCTGAATTAAGTGAGGCAGGTACCGAAGGTTTGCAGAGAATCATCAGAGGCAAACATATGTACAACTTTGTCAAAGCTGCTGAAAAGGTTCTAGGTACGGAATATATTAGATTGTTGATAGATCTGAACCACTGGGTGCACAATGCTATAGATCCGGGGAGCGAATTTGATATCCTGAAGAAAGAAGCGCCTGATTTCGGGAAATATGTGAAAGCTGTCCATATCTACGAACCGTGGCCTATACACGAGCACGCGCCTTTCGACATACCGTCAGATGAGCAGGTGAAAATCTACAGATGGCTTTATCAGTTGCGGCAGATAGGATTTAAAGAGGGCATACTTGTGTACGAAAGAGGGGGTGGAGAGAACCCGCAACAGATTGCCCGTACGGTTATCCTTGCATTAAGGGAAATAATCACTAACTTGGAGAAGGACGTCGAGCCTAAGAAACTGCCTTTGGAATTCTACGGCATATCACCGGCAGGGGTTTTCTCGCCAGAAAGACAGATGGTTATCATTAGGGAGCATGCAAGAGATCC
>CAYXOT010000007.1:0-12398 GCA_964466985.1 uncultured archaeon | reverse complement strand
TAGAATGTTTATCAAAGCGTCTGGATTCGCCTTTTCCGAAATGACAGAAAGCACCGGGTTTGCAATTCTTGATTACAATAAGATCGAGGAATTTTTTGATGAATACAAAGGCGGGACAAATTCGCCTGAAGACGAAAGCATGTACAATCAATCTCTAGCTGGAAGCGTGATTAATCCCAATCTGCCAAAACCTTCAATGGAAGCTGGAATGCACGTGTTTTTACATCGTGTTGTCGTACACACTCACCCTGTAATGGCGAACATTATAAATTGTATGAAGGGCGGCGAAAAGATTGCAAAAGAACTGTTTTCTGACGTCACGCCGGAATTTCTGTGGGTCGATTACAAGAATCCTGGGTATAATTTGGCAAAAGAAATAAAAACCAGAATAACATCCTACGAAAATATGAATGGCATGAAGCCTGAGCTAATTTTTCTTAAAAACCATGGTATAATAGTATCTCATGATAATTCATCCACATGTTTGAAGATGACAATTGATGTTAATGAAAAAATTTTCGAATATCTGAAAAATAATTTTGGTATCGAAAGATTCCCTCAAATAGAACTGGGACTAAAGGATAATTTTCATTTCAATGGAAGTCAATTGGTTAGGCAGTTTGTTGCGAAACTGGACGAAAACAAACAATTTCTGTCGAAATTCTTGATACCTGACGATGCTATATATTGCTCGAACTTCTCCATACAAGAAGACATTTCAAACTTGAGTAAAATGACTTTTGGAAGTCAGGGCGTGTTTTATCCTTTGGGCGAGAAAAAAGCCAACAAGTCGAATGAAATGCTGAGTGCAAAGTTGTACATATTGTCTGTCATATCCAGAATCGGAGAGGTTGAGTTTCTTAGAGATGAAGATGTGAATTATATTTTAAATATGGAGAGCGAGAAGTACAGGCAAAGTTTGAATTAGGTGAATAAATGAAAATTGTAGTTCCGATGGCGGGTTTGGGAGAAAGATTTGCGAAAGCTGGGTATGTGAAACACAAACCTTTGATAGAAATCGACGGTAAATTGATGATAGAGCATGTTGTAAACATGTTTCCTGGAGAAGAGAATTTCGTTTTCATCTGCAACAACAAACACCTGCATAATTTGGAGAGCATCTTGAGAGAGATAAAACCAAACTGCAAGATAATCGGTGTTGACTCTGTAAAATTGGGCCCTGTATGGGATATGCTGCAAGCGGTGAAAAAGGACGACTTTCTAGACAGTGAGCCGGTAATCGTCAGTTATTGTGATTTTGGCGTATGGTGGGACTATGGGCATTTCAAGAAAACCATGGTTGAAACTGGATGCGATGCCGCTGCCATATCCTACAAAGGGTTCCATCCGCACTTGATAGGCCCACAGTTATATGCATCGATGAGGGTGGATGAAAACAATTGGATGCTGGAATGCCGGGAAAAATTCAGCTTCACAGAAAACAAGATGGACTCGTATCAACAGGCGGGATCATTCTACTTCCGAGACGGCAATCTACTGAAGAAATACCTTGATGAGACTGTCAAAAGAAATCTTATAGTTAACGGGGAATATTATGTTAGCATGCTCACCGAAGCTATCAGACGGGACGGGTTTAAGGTATATGTATATCCGTTGGGGCATTTTCTCCAGTGGGGGACACCAGAAGATTTGAGAACGTATCAATTCTGGTCGGATTATTTCGCATCGAAAGCTGGTAAATGATTATGGCGCCGAAACTTTCCGTTGTGCTGCCGTGCTATAACGAGGCTAAAAGTATACCAGACCTACTAAAGAGATTTTCTCAAGTCATTGGCAGAAGATCTGTGGAACTGGTTATGGTTAACAACGGTTCTTTCGATAACACGGCTGAAGTTCTGAAGAAGGAATTAAAAAATCCCAAATACAAGTTCGCCAGGACTGTGCTTGTTGAGAAAAACCAAGGATACGGCTACGGTATAATGTTTGGTTTGAAGAATTGCAAAGGGGATGTGTTATCTTACACTCATGCAGACCAGCAGTGCGATCCAAACGATGTGATGAGAGCTTATGATGAATTGTTAAAACAACCCGATTGGAAAAATATTTTGATGAAGGGTCAGAGAAAAAAGAGAGTAGTCAGTGAATGGGTGATCACAAAAGGACTTCAGACTCTTGCTTTTCTCATCATGTGGAAAAAATTTAATGACATAAATGGTCAACCGAAAGTATTTCATAAATCATTTCTGAAAAAGATGAAAGAAGCTCCAAATGATTTCAAGTTTGATTTATTTGTCCAGCATGCAGCTTTGAAAAACAAAATGAAAGTCATGAGCACACCTGTTGAGTTCGGAAGGAGAATGTATGGAAAATCCAACTGGGCTTATAGCATATTTTCCAGAGCGAGAACATATTTAGGATTTATAGGTTACATGATAAAACTTAGATTCAGTAACTGAAGGATTTATATTTTTAAGAGGAATGAATTAACAATGTCGTACAACGGTCCAACTGAAACAAACTATTTTATTGAAATCCATCCGGGAGATGCTTTATCCAGTAGCATCAACGAACAGAAACAAAAATTAAGAGGGGTACCAAATTCTCAGTATGTCGGAGATGATCCACATTTTACTATGATAGCTGCCAGAACGGCAAGTATGCACTCTTTGATTAATGCCACACAAGAAGTTGCTAACAGGCTTAGTAAATTTACATATGGAATAATAGGTCTCGAAGAAATTCAATATCCAAATGGTCCAATTGAAATCCGAACTGTTGTACATCCTGAAGATAGAGGAAAATTCAAATCAGTTCATTTAGCAATAGTAGAAGCTAGTAGACCATATAGAACTCGGGAGTCTATGGACCGCTATAATCCTTCCGTAATGAGTGATGTGCAGAAAGAAAACTTGGAATATTGCGGGTTCCCAAATGCTAGAGATTTATTTGCACCACATGCTTCATTAGGAAGATTTGCACCAAATACAATTGAACAGGTAAGATCTTTGATTGAAGGATATAACCCTGCAGGATTATACGAGGCTTACAAAATGATTATTTGGAGACTGTCGACAGTAGCAGAAGACCCAACAGAAACGCCTGAAAAATTGGAAGATTTTTTATTTGCTATTTAAATTTGACTACAAAATCTAATTTAATGAAATCAAATTTTATCGGCATAGGAATAATCATCATTTGTACTTTACTGACAACTGTAGCTCAACTTTCTTTTAAACTTGGTGCAGTTTCACTCTCCTTTTCTATCCTGTCTTTCATCAATCCTTATTTGGTTTTGGGATTTCTTGCCTACGGACTGGCTGCAGTCCTGTTTGTAATCGCTCTAAGGCTTGGTGATTTGTCGCTGTTGTATCCTGTATGGTCATTGAGCTTTGTCTGGATAACACTGGTTTCGGTGTTCTTTCTGGGCGAGACTGTCAGCGTCCAGAACTGGCTTGGCATAGCATTGATCATTGCTGGGATTTCGTTCATAGGATTCGGTGCTAGAAATGGTTGAAGTTTGGATATATCCGTTAATGGTTGTGGCTACTCTGCTAGGCGCATTCGGATCCTTATATCTGAAAATGGGGTCGAGGCATCTGGAAAGAGGGGTTAAGAATCTGATTTTCAACAAAATGCTGATTGCCGGTGCTGTTCTGTTTACAGCATCTGCCTTGCTGGTGGTAATCGCGCTGAAATTCGGCGACCTGTCAAAAGTATTTCCGATGACAGCGTTGACTTATGTCTGGGTTGCGATATTGTCATGGAGGTTTCTTAAGGAGAAGATGTCGCGGGAGAAATTAGCCGCATTTGTCCTTATAGTAGTGGGAATATTTTTCGTGACAGGCTAGCATTTATAAAAACAAAACTATCCTTAATTATAAGTGGTCCATTGGCGGCAGATTTGTTCAAGAGATTTTTCCGAATAGAACTGATTTTGGTAATTCTCATTCTTGCTGGCGTATTTCTAAGATTTAACAATCTTGATGTGCCTTTGCACGGGGATGAAATAATATTCGGCATAAGCGCGTTGAAGCTGCATCACCAAGGCTTTGAAGCAGGCAAGGACTTTGTTGCCGAGCATCCTCCTTTAGGCAAATGGTTTGTCGGGCTTTCCTCAGAATTTATCAATGCTGACTATGACTTCTTGAAACTGCTGGGCAGAGACATGTTTGTGTGGTCGTATATCGCATATGATGCACTAGCTAAAAATTTTGTAGCCATGCGTGTGATGGAAGCTCTGATGGGAGCATTGTCACTATTTCTGATATTTCTGATAACAAAAAAGTTGTTCGGTTTCACACCTGCGCTATGGAGCGCGGCATTGGCGGCATTATCTTTTGAGATGGTTGGGTATAGCAGAGTGATTTTCATGGAATCTCCGATGATAATGTTCGCGCTTCTCTCGCTTTTCCTGTATGTCAGCTACTTGAATTCTTCCGGCAAGAAAAGATTTCTGTATTTCGGGCTGTTCTTCGCTTCATTGACAGCAACACTTTTAACGCGTCACATACAACCGCTCTTCCTGTTGCCGATTTTCGTTGTCTCGCAATTTTTCATCAACCGCAATGACGTGAAGGAAAACATTTATTTCCTGCTTTTCACCGGAATCTCCTATTATCTTGTGTTTCATGTGATTTTCCCGCAGGACATCCTCGGCTTTGGCCAGAGCAGATTCGGCTATTCGGGCCCATTGGGATTCATTTCATTTAAAATGTTCAGTGTCATAGGACATCTGATCTTCAGAAACTCTTTCCTATTTTTAGCAAGCCTGATCGCAATGGGATATGTCGCGGTCCAGATAATAAGGAAGAAAATAACTGACAAAATACATCCGGTGCTTGTCATATTTTTTGCATTGGCGTTTCTGATTTTTTCTTCGCTTAGTTTCACATTGCCGCGCCATTACATTTTCATGTTCATTCCATTGTATATTCTAGGCGGCTATGCGTTACATAAGGTATCGCGCAACAAAATTTTGTTGATAGGCCTAGTTTTATTGGCTGCGGTGAATGTTGCGCAGCTTGTTCAAAGTTCACCTGACTTTTTGACTTATACTAACTTTGGCTTGCGTAGCTTCCAGAGCTTTCCTACTGCCGTATCTGAAGAATTGGAGAATAGATTAAACGCATTGGAGGAAGAAAAAGTGTCTGCAGTCATGACAAATGATGTGAATGTCCTGATATTTTTCAAAGGAAAAGCAATTCCTATAACACCTGCGCTTGATGTGATGTGCACCAACTCAACCATCAGCTCGTTGGACTTGGATGACGTCACAATTCTTTATGTCCCGCACTCGGATAAATTCAATTTCATCAACGACCAGTTTGTTTGCGGATTCTTAAGGGCAAGGGTAGTAGAGGAAAATATCAGAGTATTAGAAATTTAGTGTCTTTTAAGCTTTCTCGCAGGAGCGGAGCTTTTCTTTCTTACAAAATAAACTACTGCAACAATTAATATCGCAATTCCTCCAACAATAATAAATATCTTCCACTTACCTTCCTTAATGCTTTCAACAAACTCGCCCACAGTTTTCTTCTTTTCTGGTGTTTCTTCAGGACCTTGTTGGGGGGCTGTTTTCGACTTGCCAGCTACAGCAAAGACAGACAAACCCGGTGATGTAGCCTGATAATATATACTGGCAGAATCGTCGCTGACTTTTACGGTTTCTAGTTTATTCCACACGTCATTCGCATACCTGTACAAGCTCACAGTAGACTCGTCTATTTTGTTTGATTCAATCCATGCCTTCTCCACCTTGAAATCCATCGTGACTTTTTCTATATCCGCCTCGGAAATATTCACCTTATCGATTGACAAATATTGATTGACAACGCCCGGCGCGTCTGACACAAGAGTTCCTGGCCTGGCATCCAGCTTTGTTGCCGTGATTTTAACATTCGAGACAGTGTTCACAACTTTGACCTTCATCTCTGTAATAACCAATGCCTGCGAGACTATGGAAAAGTTCACCTCTCCTTTCGCGGCTATCGAAGGAATTGTAACTATTGCCTCCTTATCCCCAACAAGAACCTTTGCTTTAGCAGCAGTTCCAGCACCGCCTCCACTAGCTCCACCGCTTCCTCCACTGCTACTACTTGATCCGCTACTATCAGTAGTGGGTATTCCCACTGTTATGGATTTTGACGGTGACGCACTCCCTCCTACATCAGAAACAACATTCACTGTCACCGTACACGTGCCTGAGGCCGAAGATGAAGTCAGCTTCCAGTTCGTCACAGACTTGGTGGTCCCTTTTGTTATGTTTCCTAAGTTCTGCTGTGCAGGGACATCCGTTGTGTCTATCTCGCACTGGCCCGACCTGCTGATTGTCGCCCTAGCATCTTTAACATCATTAGCGGATGGTGCTGCGACAGTCGCACCGACGTAAAAAGTCTCGCTGGTCCCGACAGAAGACGATGCTGATATAGAAGCTGTCAATGACGAGCTTTGGGATGCCACGTTGATTCCAGAAGTGGATCCTGTACCTGAATTTCCTGCGCCACTCTGAGGTTCTGACCTCGCGGTCAAAGTAAGGTCGCTACCAGTTGATGTGGATTTGATTATGCACGTGGAAGTTCCGCTTTGGCTTGCGGACAGGCTGTTTATAGTGCTGCATGCTTGGACAACAGAAAACCAGGTGGGACTGCTGGACAGCTCGGTGACTATGTTGGTTTCTGTACCGGAAGGGTTGGTCACTGTGACCGTGACTGTAACCTGTTCGTTTTCATTCAGGGATTTGGACACATCAGGACTGACCGTGACCACTCCTGCATACACTGTGCTAATCATTAGACCGAATGATACAAAAATTGAAAGCAACAAAAAGTTTGATCTCATTTGTACACCCAGAATCCTATATTCCTTTGCACGGTATCTGCCTCGCCTGTCTCAGGATTAATGACACGAAGGTTTACATAATGCCACCCGTCCGGCCATCCGCCGCTTCTAGTTATATTCAGGGTAATTTTTCCACTAGACTTGCTCAATCCACTTGGTGCGGTCCATCCAGTTACGTTGCTGTAGGTGCATGGATAAGATGAACAAGACTGCCTTTGGATCGAGTCGACCGTTACATTAATGCCTGATGCAGAAGTGTAAGGCCACCATCCACTACCATTTGTAACGTTGTATTTGAAAGTGTGAACCAACAGATTTACAGTCTCGGACGAAGTGTTTAGATTGTAGTAATAAGAGTCCTCTGTAGTGTTGCGTATAGTCCACCCGTAAACATAGAATAGTCCCCTTACATCAAAGTAGAACCATGCAGTCTGCGATGACGATCCGCTGGTCGCAGTCAACTTAGCGTTGTACCATCCCCTGAAAGTCCAGTTCCCTCCGACAGGAGTGATGTTTATAGTTGCGTTACCTGTGAACTGCTGTCCAGTCCCGTTGCTTGTGAAATGGTTCCCGAGTCTCAGCTTTACTTCAGAACCGTTCCCATAATAATCGTAATAGGAGATGTTTATGTCTGAGATGGTGAACTGTTGTGAAGCGTCCGAACTCACGTTCAACACAACGCTTTCATTCCTAAGATATACACTCTTGCTGTTTGTTATCGACAGTGTAAATCCTTTCATGCTGAAGCTTATGTAACCTGTTTGGATTTCACCGCCGCTTGTAACTTTAACAGAACCAGAGCAATAGCCAGCCACCCAACTCTGCCCACTGCTTGGCGACAGCATAATCAGATTAGTGCCTGCGCTCAACGACGTAGAATTGGCTGACAGTGTTCCGCCTGAAATGCTATAGGATTTATAATCCGGCCAATAACCGCATGATATTTGCGCGTCGCTAAGTGTTGATGAGCTGCCCGTCTTAATGTTGATTGTAGCGTTTTCACTCATCTTGTATTCCCATTTGACAGCGTATGCAGAAAGGGCGAACGACTTGACACTAAACCAGACGCTTGAAGTCGTTGTCGAACCTCCGCTTACAGGCTGCGCACTCACTTCGGCACTATAGTAGCCTCCGGATAAATTAGAATTGGCTGACGGTGATATCGTGAGTATTCCCGTGTTGCTTGATGATGTGAGCGTGGTGGAGTTCGCAGACCATCCGCTCACCGGGGTATATGGCCATGTGTCGCTTTTTGAAAGTTTGGTGATATTTATATTAACATTAGATCCGCTGTATGTGTTGTTGCTGAAGTCGCACCACCAAGTGTCGCTGTTGCACACGGCGACATCCAATGAGATGTTCTCTGCGTTGGTGAACTGATATTTCCAATTCTTCGTCCTTGCTGAAAACGTGAAATCTTTCACTTGGAATGAAGTCCAGCCTGTCTGGTTATTCCCGTTCGCGTCAGTCAAGGTAACCTCCATGCTGTACCAATTGCCCACAGGGAGGGAGCTGCTTGGCGTCACATTAACCGTAGTCGTCCCGTTAATTGCAGATGGTGACCATGTGGCTGAGATTTCTTTCGTTTGATAAATTGCGGGATCCCAATAGCTCAACCTGATGCCTGTTATGTTGGCAACTATATTGTTGACATTCGACACTCCGTAAGAGTTGCTGAGCCAAGAAGGTTTGTTAGTGGAGCTCACATTCAATGTAATGTTTTGGTCTGAACTGTAACTTGATGCAGTTGACCTGCCAGTTGCCTTTACTGTCTGCAGGTTCACGAAAAAACTTCTTATTTCAAACCAATATGTCCCTGTCTCCTTTCCTTGCGGGCCTTCGACAGTAATAGCTGCGCTGTAGTATCCTGTTTCCCATTTATTGCTTGTTCCTGTGGGAATGAGAGTGAGGTTGGAGTTGCCACTTGTCGTGTTGATGAAAAATGATGAGGTGTTTTGAACTATCTGGGTGGTGTTGTATGCTATACGCAAATGAGATAGCGTGACTGTGGCTGTATCGTTTAATGTCATGTTGAATCCTATGGTGCAGTTGCCGTTTGCCTGTGTGCACAAGCCCAATGAGAGCACCATGTCAAGCACACCTCCAAAGCTTACATTATTGGATGATGTGTTCAAGATTAAGGTGCTTGATAGCAGTTGGCTGATATTTGCTGGGATGCCTCTAAAGTCGCTCAAGCTAATGTTAGCCGCAAGTCCTGAGGTTACATTGCTTGTCGAGTTCACGACTATGAATGCGGATGCGACCGTTGCATTCCTAGGAATTGTGAATGCCCCAGAACTATTGTAAGATGCATTTGCCCTTCGCATCTGGCTATAGTTTACAGCTAGGTTAAGCAAATTCACAGTTCCGCTGCTGTTTAGTGTCACATTGAATGCCACCGTGCAGTTGCCGTTTGCATCAGCCGTACAGGACGGTAATAAGTTGTTCAAACTGTTAGTGAATGTCGCTTGAGTTGAACTTGTATCATTATTTGTATAATTAAAGAAAGGCGCGGTATTATTCAAACTGATATTTATCATCAAGTTTGACTGGAAAGGAAGTACTGAAAGGCTTGCGTAATTGACTGTTGCATTTTGGGGGATGATTAAAATTGTAGAAACATTGGAACCTGCAGCTAAGAGTGTCACATTCGCAGTAGTGCTATTATAGAACAGCCAACCGGAATCGAATGTTGACCGCGAGAATGTCGCATTCTCAGTGACGTTGAGGGTAAGATTAATCGGCATTGTGACGTTAAGCCCGGTGATTGAAGCAGTCGATGCGATTCCTATGCTGTTGTTGGCAAATTGCGCGGTGTACTTGCTTGTGGAATAATCAGTGTATTTGTATTGATCGTACTTGACGAGCTTCACCGATATGTTGAGCAATTCTGTAACCAGTTCCGAGGAAGGGCATTTTTTCCAGTAGCAATCCCATTGTGTAGAATTTGCATATGTGACATCAATATCCAATGTGACATTGTCCGTCAATCCGCGGTACCACGAATCATAGTAGTTGCTCGAAGTTGTCCTGACATATACGTTATATGCCTTGATGGAGAACCACCCGTCCCCCGAGTCGCCGACACCATCAGTTGTGTTAACTTTGACCCTTACAAGGTAATACCCAGAAGAGAAAGCTGTCGTGTGATTAATCTTTAGGGTGAATCTTCCTTTTGCAGGCGCGCTTGTGTTAGTGCAGCTCCATGTGTACTTGTCGCTTGAAACAGTCTTCGGCGGCCAGAACCATTCCGCACCATTGCCTTGATAATATAGACCCATAACAGTGCACTTGTCGCCTGTCCCATCACTCTGCCCATAATAATACCACGTGCCTGTCGAGTTGTAAGCGTTCACATCAAACGTCATGCTCTCGTTGGGTGAGAAGAACCATCTCCATCTCCCGCTTATCTGCTGAGGCCATACATTTACCCAAAGGCTCTTGACTTGGAATGAACCGAATCCTTTGTCTGTATTGTTGTTCTTGCCCCTAAGCTCAAATTCGACTACATAATTTCCACCATCCCATCCACCTGACGGTTTTGTCAGAGTTAGAGCTACTTTTCCATTGTCGTCCGTGTTGTTGCTTGGAAGGTTTGCGACTTTAGTTGTCACATCCTCGCCGCTCAAAGTGTTTATGATTTTCTTCACTGTCACAACTATGTTGGCTGTGTTGTTCCCGGATGTCGAAGTCCCCCCTGCTGCTGTCTTGTATGAACCATAACAATCGTAACTTCCGTAAATGCTTGAAAAGTTAGCGGTTCCTTCTGTGTTGGTGGAGTCGCTTGAATTGCCAGCAAATGAGTCTATGAGGCTAACCTCCTGAGTTTCTGCCACTCTTACCGTGAGATTTACGTCTTCATTGGAACTCACGAACCATTTGTACCCGTCCAACTGCACGCACGCGCTATATAACTTTACCAGGAACTGGGTTTCTGTGGCGAAATTGCTATTAACGAGTGTCTTAATGAAATACAATCCCGCGCTGGATGGCGCCGGAAACTCGACCAATCCGGCTTTGAATCCCTTGTGCTCAATTATAGATGTGTTGAAAATAGTTGCGGATGTTATGTCCGAACCGGAGCTTGACTTGAGAGAAACCACTGTGATGTTCGTGACATTTATCTGCGCTGTAGAGTTTGACAATGTAGTCAGGATTCGTATAGTTTGCTTGTTTCCGACAAATAGATTTTTGAAAGTGTAGCTCTGGTCTGTCGGGGTTGAACTCGCAAGCGTGCTTGTGACTTTCATGTCTGTAATGACCTCTGTCTGGTTGAGGCGTATTTTCACGTAATACAGCCCTGTCGTATTCGGCGAGTTGAATGTGAATGACCTTGTTCCAGTTGTTGGGTTCAATGATGTTGAATTCGAAATGGAACTGGAATTTGAAAAAGATGAATCCAAAAGCGTGAGTTCAAATGTTTCATCCAAGTTCTGTGTTTTTATTGTTTCTCCTGTGCTTACATTGAAGACCTTGACTCTCACATTAACGAGCTCATTCGGGAAGAAGGTGTTGGCGGTGGTTGCATTCTTTTCAAGCCATGCAACTAGATCATATTTACCAACTTCAAACTGCAATATCACAGACCTGGAAGTTGACACAACAGTGACTTGAGTGCTATGAATGCCCACATCATTCGCCACGAAAGATGTATTGATCCTGCCAGTTCCTGTAAATGAATGAGAAGTGGAAGCGCCTTGTGTGCTATTCGGGAATGTAGTCCGTACCGATAGCGTCTCCGTCTCTGGACTTGTATATCTGGTCTTATTTGTGTCAAACAAATCCATATAGACATACACCGTATCACCAGCCGAGAATTTTGTTTTTATATTGCCATTTTCATCGCCGATGAAAGTAACCAAATCGAAAGTGCTTATGTCCACTATTTTTGTGGCGACCCAGTCGTTTACCGTCAACCTGTAGGTTCCTATGGTGTTCGGTGCGGTGAAGGTGTTGGAATATTCTCCCGCGTCATTAGTCAAGCCGGACTTGGAATTCAGAACTGTGTCATTATTCCCGTACATCAGCCTCACGGTGACATTTTCGGAAGAGATTCCTATGCTGTTGACGTCTGCCACCCTGACAGTGAAATTGATTATCTCCCCAGGCGAGTACGCAGGCTTGGATATAGTTATTACAATGCTGTGCGCTTTTGAAATTTTTACAATCTGGGAGGTTTCATAATAAGTGTTGTTGAGTGTGAAGTTTGCTTTAACAATATACTCACCGCTTCTGGGAACTGTGGAATTTACTTGGGTTGTGAAGTTAGTGGCATTGGGAACAATTGATGTGTGATTGAACAGGCTCCCGCTTGAATTAATCAGATAGATTGTTATGTTCGACGTGAGGTTCTGATCGGCAGTGACTGTGTAATTTATTGTCGCATTTATATTATAATCGCTCTTATCTGTGGAGCTGGTTGATGACAGCGCAAAAGCGACTTGGGTGAATGATGCTATGAAAAACAGAGAAAAAATGATAACTTTATATTGGTTCCCCACGAAATCCTTTTAAACATTTCGTTTTTTTTAGTTAAATAATTTATTTACGAAGAATGTCGCGTGTTCTTCTTTTTAAGATTGTCCCAGCTTGACTTTTTT
>CAYXOT010000006.1:0-12750 GCA_964466985.1 uncultured archaeon | reverse complement strand
CGAGCAGGCTATGAAAAGGGAAATAATGGAAGAAGTCACACTAAAAGATATTAAGGTGCTGGATAGGATTCACAATTACGAGTTCGATTTCAAGGACACGCATCATATGGTTTCAACTTATCTTGTTAAAGGCAATGCCAATGAAAAACCAAAATTGAATTGGGATGGGGACAGGAAGATTGTTGACTGCGGTTGGTTATCTCCCGACGAAGCTCTCAAGCTTCTTTTCTGGGACAACGAAAAGCAAGCAGTTAAGCTTTTGAAATGATTCTGCTCCTGCCAACTAAACTCTTCCATGTCACTTTTTCAGATTTCTTCTTACTTATTTTTATCAAATCGACGCTGTTAAGGTGGTTTATATAATCCCTAAACATCCTTTTCGTTAATGGCGACCCAACAGATTTAATATATTCATCATACAACCCGTCAAATGTAATCTGCTCTTTTTTGTCGACAATATCCAGAATTAATTTTTCCACGTCTGTAACTCTTTCTTTCAAAATCTCAGGCTTAACTTCGTCTACAGTTTTCAAAACTTTTTTCACATGAACAACTTTTACTTTATCCGAATTCTCCTCTTCAGCCAATCTCCCGGCTTTCAACAAGCATTCTAATCCAACCCTTACATCGCCATTCTTGTTTAATGCATGTGCAGATGCCAAAGCTACAACACCCTCTTCCACGGAATGAAGCCCGTAATCAGCTCTTTCTTGCAGAATATTTTTCATTTCTTGCAGTGTGTAGGGTTTGAATTCAACCTCATCCAGATTCAAACTGCTTGTTATTCGTGCTTCCAAATTGGCAAACACATGCGGATTGTTGGAGATGAATATCAAACCGATCTGGTTTTTTACATACTGGTTTAATCTCAAGAGGTCATACAGAACTTTCTGGTCTTTGTACACAAGTTGGTCAACTTCATCCAGACAAACCAACAGTGACTTCTTTGATTTTTCCAAAGCTTCTATCAAGCGCGAAATGATTTCATCCTTAGCCCATCCTCGCCTTTGGACGAACATGCCGAAATCAGAAACAATCTTTGTTAGTACCGAATTAGAAGTGTTGTAATCCCAACAGTTCATGTAGATTGTTTTTATTCCAGAATAATTTTCGAATTCCCGGAAAACGAATTTTGCACTTGCAGTCTTACCGATTCCTGGAGAACCAGAAATAAATGTGTTTTGAGGTTTTCTTCCTTTGCTTGCTGGCAATAAATTATCAGCTAATTGTTTTATTTGATTTTCTCTATGCGGTAGTATATCAGGTAGGTATTCTGGTGAGAGGACTTCTTCATTCTTGAAAATTTTTGATTCTTCTTGATATAAGACCATATAAGTTATTGTAATGTAAAAATAGATAATCTTAAAGTCTGCTTTTCTCGGTTCTTGAACTATCAACAAAGGCAATATAGTCATTTAACGAATAAGTTACTGTTCTAGGGTGTTCAGAAGGCGGCAAATATAACCCCGAGGGAGTTCTTTTCTGATCAAAAATTCCCGTGTATCTTCTTTCTACCCAACCCTCTGAAGGCTGAAATATGTTAATAAGATGTATCATTGCTCTATCAGGTTCCGCGTTATCACCACAAGAGCGAATATCGATTTCTGCAAATCTGTATTCTGGCCATATACTAACATCCATATGGGATTCGGCTAAGGTTAAATGTCCACTTAGACCCTGAGGATGAAATTTATGGAAGTCTTCTCCGACAACATTCATATTCGCCAAATTAGCCGCAGAAAGCATTCCACGTTTTATTAGCTCCAAGTCATCTGGTACAACTCTGCACCCATACAGATCCGCATCAATCTTTATACCTAGATATCCCCAGTTATTTACCATAATACTAAATTATTCTACTTGCAGTTTAATATATTTTCAGAGTATAGTACAATCTTCTATTATTTCTGCCTTTATTCTCCAACTTCATAACCTGAATTTCTCCAACTTCTTTCAAGCTTTTAACATGATTGCCACCGTCAGCCTGCTTATCAATTCCAGTAATTTCTACAATCCTCAACTCATCTGCATCAGGCGGAGCAGCTTCTGCAAGCTTTATTATATCTGGAATTCTTAGCGCATCCTCTCTTTTCATTATGTAAGATTTCACTTCTGCATCTTGGTCGATTAATTCATTAGCTTTGTTGACTATCTGAATAAGCTTTTCTCTATCAAAAGTTTCCAAATTAAAATCTATTCTTGATCTGTCTAAATCTAAATTTCCGCCTGTAATAAGCGCGCCAGTTTCTCGATTAATCAAAGCAGATAGCAAATGAGCAGCAGTATGCATCTTCATTAAACGATAACGTCTTTCCCAATCTACGATTCCTTTAACTTTGTCTCCTGCTTTTAATCCTTCTTTATCGACTTTATGTAAAATCCTGTCTCTGGATTTGGAGACGTCAGAAACAACAAATTCATTTCCGTTTGTGATTAACTTGCCTGTATCATAAGGCTCTCCTCCACCCACTGGAAAAAAGCAAGTCTGGTTTAGTTCAACAAAGTTTCCATCAACAGAAACCACTTCGGCTTCAAACTCTTTCATGTAGGAATCTTCCCAATAGAGCTTCTTTGTCATAATGCTCCCTTCAGCTTTTGGATTATCTCATCCTTTCCTCTTTCGATTATATAAGGTCCCAGTCTCGGTCCCCTATCAGAGTTCAAAACTATTTTATAGATCAATTTAAATCCTTCAGAGACTTGGATTCCACTAATTTTTATTACTTCAAAAATTCTTTTCTGCATATTTTCAGGATCAGATTCCGCTTCTATTACTTCGATAATTTTCTTTAACAGTGACCTTTCCTTTTCACTAATCATTATTTGAACTTTTTCCTTTACCGTGAATTTCTTCAACAAGGCTTCAGCAAACTCTAACCTTTCGTATGTTACTTTATCAATTTCTTTGACTGATTTTTTCAGATGCCCGTATTCTTTCAATTTTTGGATAGTAAATCCAGTCTCATTTTTTTCTGGGACTATTTTTGCTATTTCGACGAACAAGTTGTATGAAATCGGTGGTTCATATTTTCTCGACATTTTACCGACTTGTATCACCTCAAACAATCTTTTCATCGTTGCCGCATCTCTTTTATTTTGAATCTTCTTCATCCCATAATAAACTTTACCAAGACCATCCATCTCATCCATCATATTCGGTACGAATTCCCATCTGAAATCTCTCACCCTCATAGGATCTTTCAGATACAATAACCGTAACAATTCTGGAGGAGCTACCTCCAACCATTCATTCGGATACACAACATTTCCAAGTGAAGCGGACATTTTTTCACCGTTGATTACAAGATGTTCATAGAAGATTGGAACTGGCATAGGAAAATTGAGTATCTTTTCAGCTATTTCACCATTTATCCAGAATGCACTGCCCGGTACCTGATACTCCTTGCCAGCACCTTCACTGCAAACTTCCCATCTTATCCACTGCGCACCCCACTCGCTTTTCCATAATAGTTTGCCATTGCCTTTTAGCGGATTGTTATCACCTTCATGTCCACAGCCTTTGGCCGTATTTTTCTCGAATTGATAGTCTTCGCATTTGTAGTGCACCTTACCTTTTTCAAAACCAAGAACTTTTGTTGTTATTATTTTTCCACAATTGCCGCAGATAGGTGTCCACGGGCTCCAACTTTCTGTCAGCTTCTCCCGTCTGTATTTATTTTGGATTTCTTCCAGTTCTTCGATATTTTCCAGCAGCTTTTTAATATACGGGTTAAAGTTTCCCTTCTTGTACTCTTCTCTCATCGAGAATTTTTCCATTTTAGTTGAGACAAAACTGTCAATGACTTTAAAGTATTCTGTAGTGTGATGCTCCGCATAAGTTTTATGGCAACCAGTAGGATCCGGTATATCTGTAACAGGCATCCCTATAAATTCTATATAGTTCTTAGGCACTCCTTCAGGAACCTTTCTTAAGGGGTCCATGTCTTCAGACACCCAAATTAATTCAGCATTCACACCAGCGTCTTTCAATGATTTGAATACGGCATCTCCCCTTATCGTATCACTCAATCTGCCTATATGCAGTACACCGGAAATAGAAGCCGACGTTTTGACTACAAACTTCTTAAATTTAGGAATTTTCTTTTCTGTGTAATGAAATTTTTTCCTTGTGATTATTTCTTTTGCTATTTTATCGGTCCAAAAATCTTGTTCTTTTCCAGTTACCATATAATCTATATGAGAATCTTAAAAATTAATCCGAATAAGCCAGAGAAAGAGTTGATAGCTTTAGCAGTCGATGTGCTGAAGAATGGCTGTCTTGTTCTATATCCTACTGATACATTATACGGAATTGCGGCAAATGCATTAAATAAGAAAGCTATTCGAAATGTTTACAAGGTTAAAGGCAGAAAATTCAAGAAACCATTATCAATAGCTTTTCATTCGTTATCCGAAGCTAAAAAATATGTAAAGTTCAACTCGCTTGCATCGAAGCTCGCTAAGAAGTTTTTACCAGGGCCATTGACAATTATCCTGCCAATGAAATACAAATTTCCAAGAGGGTTAACATGTGGTTCTAAGAATGTCGGCATAAGAATTCCCGATAATAAGGTTGCGTTAGAATTAATTAGAGGATTCGGATATCCAATAACTGCAACAAGTGCAAACATCTCGGGAAATAAAGACCCTGTTACTGCTGGAGACGCTATGAAGCAGATTGGTGACAGAGTCGGTTTGATTTTAGATGGTGAAAAATGCAAATTAAGGAAACCGTCTACAGTCATTGAAGTTCAAAACAACGAAATAAAGATTCTGAGAGAAGGCGCAATAAAAAAAAGTCAATTGAAAATCTGATGGGCCCACTGGGACTCGAACCCAGAATAGCGGATCCGCAATCCACCGTCTGATACCTTTTGGTTTTATCCAATTAGACTATGAGCCCAATATCTATAAAAATCTCACTTTTATAAGTTTAATAATCGAAATCTGAGAAGGTCGGTCAAGTGGGAGAACTGATATGCACAAGTTGCGGGATAAATGTACTATCTAAGAAGAACTTCGTACGTTTCGACTGCCCCCGATGCGGGAAAACAGAAATACTAAGATGTAGCACATGCAAGAACCTCGGTACCAAATATGTCTGCAAAGAATGCGGGTTCGAAGGTCCGTGAGATGTCGCAGGTAATAGTAACATTCAAAGTCATGCCCACCGGTACTGATGTTGATTTGGACAAGCTTGAAAACGATATAAAATCTTTTGTCGACTCCAAGAGAATAAACCGCGAACCTATTGCGTTCGGACTCGTTGCTCTCAATGTCACGGTTCTCGTCGAGGATGCTGGAGGCCAGCTTGACGCTGTGGAAAACAAACTTAGGGAAATCGAGGGCGTGGGCAATATCGAAGTCACAGAAATAACAAGGGCTCTCTAGACATATCCCGAGACAAACAGCTGATGCCTGTCCTTTTCCTGCATCTCGTCCATAATCCTTCTAATGACCATCTTTTTCGGGTCGCCGACCATAGGAATTCTCTGCTTTATCTCTTCGAAAGTTTCAAAAGGCTTCTTCCTCCTTTCCGCTATTATATTCCACAGGTGTTTCTTTCCAATTCCCTGCAAAAGTTCCAGGCTGTGCATCCTTGTAGTCAGGGCACTTGCCTTGTTAAAAAAATCCACAAATCTCTTCTCCCCCGCCCGCACAAGTTCGGTCACAACCTCCTCAAGCACGTCCCTTCCGTAGCTGGTCAGGTCGGAGAATCTTATCTTGCCCCTAATGTATTTGACTTGGTCCCTTTTTCCTTCGCCTATATACAGTTTCTCCTTGGACTTGACAGTAACATTTTCCTTTAATACAACCTCGAGCAGGCTGAAATACTTCTCACCCACCCCCTGCGCCACAGGCTCGGCTCTCCTGTCTCCGGGCTTTCCGGTTCGAAGAAAATCCAATGTTATCAGAAACTCATCCTTGGCTGGCATAATCCACCTATCCTAAATATATCGTTTTACAGCCTTCAATATTTCGTCTATCTCTTCATTTGTCAGCGAGGAATAGTCTTTGCCTAGGACAGCTCTGAGGTCGTCCTTATCCTCCGGCAGAAAATTAACAATGTTGATAATCTGTCTCTCTCTCAACTTTTCGATTTTCTTCAATTCGGCGGCCAGTTCGTCTGTTTTGCCCAAATCAAGCTTCCCGAACTTCCTGAGAACCTCAAGAGTGTTTTTCTGCTCGAACTTCAATTCCCCTTCTTTCTCCCGCCTTTCAAGTAGCTCTCTTGCCCTCGAATCTACTATCATTTCCTCAGAAATTATGTTCAGAATCACCACCTTACTTAGTATTAGTGGACACCAGGTTTAAATAGCCTTCAAATGCTCCGGCCTTGAGATGATGATTTTTTTGCCGTCGCCGACATTTATTTGCACTATGTAGCTTCTTCCTCTTCTGGCCATGATCTTGCCGACAGCTCCCTTGAACTTCGGGTAGGGCATTCCTTTGTGGCTGGAAGGTTCCAGTTCCAGCGCCACGTTCTGGCCTATATCGAAACCTTGGAGAAACTTTGTAATAGTAGGCCTGAAGCCCGGCTTCTGCGTCAGCTTGTGCCTTGTCCTAGTTCTGAACCCTTTCGATTTTCTGACCATCCAACCACTATGCATCTTTATATCTAGTTTGGATTATGTATAGGTTGCAATATTTAAAAAGATAAATAAATCCTAATACTTGGCAAGTCGCGATAGTGCGGCATTGCCCCTTTTTATTATCCGCTTCATCGTTTTCTCCACAAATTCATCTCTTGTCACTCTATCCTTCCCTTTAACCATTTTAACCTTTACCTGTCCAGATTTTTATCACATCTAAACTTAACTTTTTAACTTTATTGCTTATCAGTTCGCTTACATTGGGCTGGGTCCTTCCCTCGTCGCCAGTAATAAGCTCCTTTATGTAAAGCCCGGATTCTCCTCTTACCTTGAACTGCATTCTTTTGTCGCCGATAACTTTGTAAGAGAAGCTTTTCACATGCCTTTTTCTCGTTTTGTTGGTCCGTCTGTGCATGACACGGAGGGGTGTTTGTTGCAAGATAGGTTCCTTGGTTACAAGCTTCAAATCCTTCAACAGCTTTTTGTCGATTTTGTTTTTGAATTCGACATCAACAAGGTATGTCTTGTCTATCCTGTCGGTCTTCAGCTTTCTGATAACATTTTTTTCCACAAATTTCAATCCTTTCACGTTAACTTTTTTAGACTTGTTAATTTTCTTTTGAACTTCTTTCAGAGTGATTTTTCTTTTTGCCGGTTTTATCATTTCAATAACGAATGGTCTCCATCCGAGATTTCTAGCATCAATGTCCTCGCGACCCGAATTTGATACAAGGAATCCATTAGCAAAAAATGTGTGAGTATCTTTTTTAGTAGTTAAATCATATACAAGATTCACAGGAACTTCTTTCACAGATTCTACAGTTTCCCATACCAATCCATTATTTAGATTTTTTGTCGCATTTCTTTTCCATTCTAGGAATTCTGGAAAATCGTTTGGTATCTTTATGTGACTAAATTTATGATTCTTTGGAGACGTCCAAAGCGCCAAGTCTTTATATTTAACGAAATGCGTATCCAATTTTCTGTAAATCTGCATCAAAGTTAAGCCATTTCTTTTCAATTCCAATGCTCTGGCATAAAAAGACTTTCTCAGTTCTACGACATGTCTTTTCATCAACAAATACTCATAAACATATCTTGCCATCAGATCTTTTTCTTTAGCGTATCTAAAGCCTATTTTTCCAAACAAGTTAAGAAGATTATCAAAACTGTTCGAAAAATCAAGACAAATCTTAAATGTTTTATTTCCATCCTTTCTGAAAGAATAGGGAATTAGTCTAGGTTTCGATGTTTTTATCCGAAAGTCTTCCAGCATGTTCTTCAAATCATTTATAAATGATAAACCACTATCCACAAGGGTTTCCGATTTATTTATCGAAAATCTGGGTGTATTGAAACTTTTTCTGTTATACTTTCTTTTATCCAGTCTAGGTTTGTCTATTTCTGTTCCAAGTAATGATGACAAAAATTCGGCCTTCAAGTTCAGGTTTTTAGTCTTTTTTATCCATTCAGGTATGTTAACCTCTTTAATTATTTTGTTTCCTACTGGGGCACCCAATGCAACCAATAAGAGCCACAATGATTTGGAATAGCATAATAAAACAGATTGTGCCTTTTTACCTTGTATAACCTTTTCTCTTTTGTAAAAATCTTTAACTATAGATTTTTTGGGCATGAAGGTTTTCCATGAAGTCTTGAAACCAAGATTCTTTATATGCGATTCTATGTCTCGAAGATCCTCTTTATTACCATAAAATTCTAGGCCTACGTCTCTATGTCTAGATAGGCGCACTGTGCCGTCTCCAAATAGAAATGCTAAAATACGAGTCAAAATACTGATTTTCGGATTTGTGTAGCTTAATGGTAGTAATTTTTTATTATATAGTTCTTCAAAAACCTTTTGCTTATTTGTGGTAGGTACATATTTTTCTATTGTAGTTATCAAATCACTACTATCTACCAATGTTATATTTTCAGATTTTTCCAAACAAGGTGGGTCGAATGGATAGACAACGAGCTTAGTACCCTCTTTTATTTTATTTAGCTGAAACATACCCTTTGATGTAAAGAAAGGATGGTCTCCTGTCGCTATTACACTTCTTCCAGTCTCTTTTGTATGTAACTCGTAAGTTTTTAATCTACTCCCTTTTGTATCAAGTTCGATAAAATCACTTATACTAGAGATTTTCAATTTTTTCCCCCCAGTGTCACAAGTTATCAATTCATGGTCTTTCCAAGACGATTTTAATAAACTAGCATCTAGCATACATTCGTCAAGTAAGATTTTGGTATTTCCTGCAACGCATCCATGAAACGCGGAATTTTTGCCTTTCGTTGCTTTCAATAACGGGTTTTCGATTATTTCCTGAATTGAAGTCTTGTAGAGTTTTCCTTCGCCTTTGCAAAATGTGCATCCCTTGCCATTGCACTTGCTGCATATCCATTTTGTCTGGGGTATTCCCCTTGCAAGTTTCTGGTATTTTCCATAAATGTACAAACTCTTTACCTGTATTCTGATGGTATTTGCATTCATGTCGACAATGATTGTTACATCAGGACTCTTCAAATCAAATTTCTTTTTCATCAGCTTTTCTATAGTCTTCCCCATTTCCCTGTTCATCTCCGATTTGAGGGTTTCAACATCCTCTATGCCCGTCTCCTCCCAAAGATTTTCCTGCTTTCTCTCAAGCTCATCCGAAACTATGGTGCCTATTACGAATGTGCCAAATTCTATACCACGCACTTTTTTGGTAATCTCATTTGCAACTTTGTTTATACCGTCCTTGAAAAAATTATTGCATAATTCACAGTCTTTCGGTTCTTTTAATTCGGCTCCGGTCATTTTTTCAGCGTATTCCATTAAGGTTTTTCCCCTCTCGGCATTAGTCATGCCGTGACCAACCATGCCCCACTGGCGACCCAGACAGTTCAGGCATACGTTGCGTTTTAGAATTACAAGTAATTTTTCTTTCTCTTTGCTTTCTCCTAGAACTTCTACAGGGAATCCCATAAACTGATTTAAGAATTATAATTTAAATCCGAACTGCTGCGCCAGTTTCTTGAATTCCCCTCTCTGCAGGCCCTTCATCCCGCCGAGTGACCGGACCATCTTCTTCGTCTGATTGTACTGATTTAATAATTCTTTAATTTCATTTTCATTCTTACCAGACCCTTTCACAATTCTTTTTATTCTGGAGCTGGTAATAATCTCAGGATTTTCTCTTTCCTGTTTGGTCATAGATTGAATAATTATCCGATACGACTTCATCTTTTCTTCCTGCTTTTTCAGCAATTCATCTGAAATTTTCATCATCCCCATTCCTGGTATCATTCCCACAATCTGTTGAAGTGAACCCATTTTACCAAGTCCTTCTATCTGTTCCATGAAATCTTGTAATGTAAACTTGCCTTCAGCTATTCTTTCAACAGACTCTTTCTTAATGTTCGCTTCTTTAGCTTTTTCTAACAAAGTTTCTAGATCACCAAGTCCCAACAAACGCGAAACAAATCTTTCAGGGTTGTACAACTCTAGATTTTCAAGTTTCTCACCAGTACCAATAAATTTTACTTTAGCCCCTGTAACACTTGTTGCAGATAATGCTCCACCTGCTTTTGCCGTCCCGTCCATTTTAGAAATAATCACACCGGTAACACCGACAAGTTTGTTAAATTCTTCTGCCTGAGTCCTGGCAACCTTACCCAAATCAGCTGGAATTACCAGCAGTGATTCATCAGGTTTAATTATCTCATTCAATTTCTTCAACTCATCTGCAAGATCTTTGTCCAAGGCATTCCTACCGGCGGTATCAAAAATAACAACATCGTATCCAGAATATTTTTCCAGAGCAACCTTTGCGGCCAAGTAAGGGTCTTTGCTTTTATCGTCTACATGCACAGAAACACCAATCTGTTTTCCTATCTGTTGCAATTGTTGAGGTGCGGCAGGACGATGGTAGTCTAACCCGACCAATGCAGGTTTTAATCCCTGCTTTATGAAATACCGAGCCAATTTACCGATTGTCGTTGTCTTACCAGAACCAAAAAGTCCCACTATCATAATTTTTTTCTTTCCTAAAAGCTCGGACGGTTTTCCACCCAGCAACTTTACTAATTCTTCGTAAATAACCTTCAGGACATGCTCACGCAAAGTCAGCCCGGACGGTATTTTCTCGTCCAAGCATTTTTTTCTAATTTCACCGACAAGATTGTTGGTTAATTGAATATCGACATCCGACTCCAATAAAATTCTGTTCAAATCATTCATAACCTCTTCGACAGCGGTTTTATCAACAGTCGTCCCTGTAACAAGTTTTCTTACCAGATTTCCCAAACCTTTTGCAAGATTGTCGAACATGTCATCCACCAACTAAATACCACTTGCATCTTTTGAAATAAAGACTTCTGTTTTCTCTCTAACTTCAGGATGATGTATAATTGAGATTGGATATTCTGGATCAAATGAATCATACGACAATAATTGTTCTGCGAGTTCTCTCTTGCTCTCGCCTGTTATCATTACAATGACATTTTTAGCTGATAAAACTTGTCTAGGTCCCAATGACATGCCATATTCCCTAAATCTAGCTCCTTGATAAGGTCCACTTGCTTTTGTGTGTGTTTCAATAAATTCTGGTATCAGTCTTGCTATATGGAATCCTGTATCTAATGATATTCCAGGCATGACTTGTGCATAATGTCCTCTCGCGCCAATTGCTAAAATAAGTAAATCAATTCCATTATGCTCTTCTATCATACCATCAAAAGCTCCTAAGTCTTGTAAGCCTGGTCTTAGAATTGCCCTGTTTATGTCGCCCAAATACCTTTGCAAAGGATTTAGCAACTTTTCTCTTAGAAATTTTTCATAACTTGCCGAATCATTAGAATCTACATATGAAACATTATGGTTCCTATCTACTTGTTCGTCCATCAGAATGAATCTGAAATTATCCCAATTCTCAAAAGAATCTGCGTTTTCAATAACCCATCTATAAAGAGGTAGTGGCGTGCTAGATAATGGAGATGAAACAAAGAATAACCCTCTCTTAGTATGCTTTGCTTGATAAACTCTCCATCTTTCACCAAGAAATCCTGCTACTTCATCCGCATTCTCAAAGATTTTGTACATTTTGAATTCTGACATAAAGTTTATTCATAAATTAGTTTTAAATGTATTTTCATCTTTTAATCACATCGTTGGTACAATAAAAGTTTCTTGGCTCTCCCACAAGGATTATATCATAGACATGTGTTCACGGTATGAAAATCTGAAATAACAAATTTCTACGTGAAACAAGATGTGATTTCCTTTCGATACCTGAAATAGGTTCTAAATTACCTCCTTCTGTAAAGATGTGGGAAATGAACCCCTCCGAAAGCTTTATATCCTAGCTATACTAATTAATATACACTAAAGATTACAAGGTGATAAGTTATGGAAGACAAGAGAATCAGAGTAAAATTGAAATATAATGTACAGAAGAAGCTATTTGAAAAATTTTATCAAAAAATAGGTTCTTTTACCAAGTGTTCAAAATATCTAAGACTACTTACTAAAGGTAGTTATGCCAATTATCATTATTGTAAAACAAGGTTTGTTCCAATTTCGATATTAAATAAAGTTACTGAATTACTTGGAACTAATCCTGAGATGGTAAATAAAAATATCGAAGATAAACTAACTTTATCAGAAATTAGAAAAAAATATTGTATTCCTCAAGCTTGTAAAAAGCTGCAAGAAACGTACGGAGATAATTGGCGTAAAGTAATTATGAAATTAGCTAGGAGAAAATTAAGACTCCTTTATGGAGATAACCCTAGTAAACAACTCTGGAAATTAAGTGCGAAAACTTTGAAAAATAAATATGGAGAACATTATTTGAATATTTTAAGTAAGAAAGGAATTAAAGTACTTAAAAGAAAATATGGAAAAGATTGGAATAAAATCATTTTATCAAAAGCACGTAACCAATTAAAAGGAAAATATGGCAAAAATTGGGCTAAAAAGTTAAGTAAATTAGGTTCGATATCTTTAGAGAGAAAGTATGGTAAAGATTATCACCGAGAATTATACAAATTAGCAAAATTAAAGAATCCATTGACGAATTTAGAAAAAAAGTTCTATGCTTATCTAATTAAAAACAAAATATCTTTTGATTATCACGAAAAGAAAGAAAATACAGAATTCGATTTCTTAATA
>CAYXOT010000005.1:0-12860 GCA_964466985.1 uncultured archaeon | reverse complement strand
ATTTAAAAAAATTAGAAAATTTCTGCTAATCTTGGGTACTCTAATTTGTATTGCTCTCCTAACCTACTTTTTTCTTCAATTAAAATTCGATTAAATTCTGTATTAACAGCACCACCTTCAAAATGAAGTTGAGTGTTCCTTGATAAGATGTATCTTTCTATGAGAGGCAGAGGAGAAAGCAGATAACCTTTTTCTCTTAAACTACATTTATATCCTAAAGTTTGCATAGAGAACAGTGAGCTCCATTCTAATGGAATGTTTTCTATGGGGTATCTATCAAAAACGTGCACTAAAAGATTAAGTAAATCTAAAAGTCTTTGCGGTTTACTGTCTCTGAATGTTTTAACCATGTATATTTCTTCAGGGGTTAATTTATAAGTGTAACTTCTTCCGCCTGTCTGCAAAACAAATACACTCTCCCTCGACACTAGGAAAAAAGCATGATTGCTTATGTCATATAAGTCATTAATTAAATTATGAACTCTTTGTAATATCATCTAATTTACCATCATCAATTTCTTTAATAACATCAGACGGTTTTTTACCGTTAATTAGAACTCCATTCATGGAATTAATTGTTCCTAAAACAATCTTAACCGCACCTTTCAAGTCCTTCGCAGATAATTTTTCCATCCTTTGTTCTGCAATTTCGACAACCTTCTCTAGTTTTCCATCGGCGACAGATACTATTCCCTTTGCTTTATCTTCCTCTGTAATTTTTGCTGTATCAATCTTCAGTTCCTTCTTGATCAATTTGACAGTCTCGCTTCTCGGTTCTTTTTTAGCCATCATTTCACCTTCTGCGAAACTTTAACAAACTCCACGGAAATTGTAATTGGGATCGGCGTAGGTGATTCCGTGGGTTCTATTGTGATTTCTCTCTTGACTTTATCGTATCGCGTGACCTTTCCTTTTTCACCCCTGAATGGTCCGCCTATAATTTCAATTATATCGCCTGTGTTCAACTCAACCTCAACTTTTCTTGGTTGCAAAAATCTTTCTATCTCCTTCACTTCAACAGGCTTCTTGATCAATCCGCGTGAATGAGGCATGCCTTTTACAGCTTTCTCCACATCATCAATGTTTCCCTCAATGAAAACATAACCCTTGATTTCTTCTGGATGCACAAGGGATTGTATGGCCAAGCTTTCTGACTTAACTTTTGACGCAACCGCATCCATCACAACATTCTCCCTTCCGACAACGGTCTTGATAGTGTAAATCATCATAATCCCCCGAGCAAGTTAGACACCAAGTAAAACGCAAAGCCTATCGCTCCGATTATGCTTATGACGATTCCGCATATCCTGACAGTATCGATGAACTCGTCCTTGTCGGCCTTCTTCGCTATCGATAGTACACGGATGTAATTCTGCAGTGTTTCCTTCAGGTTCATAAAATCAATCAAGATTTGCAATATTTAAATTTACTGGACATCGACAAAATCTACGCCCAGAATCTTTTCTATGTCCTTCTTTCTCTGTTTTTCCCATGGCTTGTCTGGGCTGAATATTTGGGGTGACTTGACGCCTGTGATGACTAGCAGTGTTCTGACTGTATCACCTAATGACTTGTCGACTTGGATGCCCCATATTATTTTTGCTTCTGGTGATAGCTTCGAGGATATTGTCTCTGCTATCTGCTGAGCTTCCCTAATCGTGATATCGGGTCCGCCAACTACATTAATCAACGCCCCGCTCGCACCGTTGATATCCACTGTTATCAGCGGGTTATTGAGTGCCCGTTCAACTGATTCGAATGCCTTGTTTTCCGAGTTACTTTCGCCCATGCCAATCATTGCGAGCCCTCCTTCTTTCATCACAGCTCTCACATCTGCGAAATCCAGATTCACTAAACCAGGCTTTGTTACAAGTTCTGTCACGCCTTTTACTGCATTGACAAGAATTTCATCTGCAACCTTGAATGCTGTGACTATGCTTACATCAGGAACAATCTCCAGCAATTTGTCATTCGGAATAACTATCAAAGTGTCGACTACGCCGTCCAAATTTTTTAATGCCTCTCTTGCGTTCATCATCCTCTGCCTGCCTTCCATTGCAAATGGCAATGTAACTATGGCAACTGTTAGGGATCCCATTTTCTTTGCTATATCGGCTACAACTGGTGCGGATCCGCTCCCAGTCCCGCCTCCCAAGCCGCATGTAATAAACACCATGTCAGCACCCTGCAAAAGTTTCTTTATCTCCTCCTTGCTTTCCTTTGCTGATTCCATTCCGATTTGTGGGTTGGCTCCAGCACCAAGACCTTGAGTGAGTTCTTTGCCTATAACAAGCTTCTTATCGGCCTCCGTATTTAGCAAGTCTAAGGCATCGGTATTCAATGCAACTGTCTCAGCACCCGTGATTCCTACCTGCATAAGACGAGTTATTGTGTTTCCGCCCCCTCCACCGCAACCCACGACCTTTATGTTGGTCCTTTTGGCTTCTACAATTGCCTTGATTTCTTCGTCGAATGCGCTGGTGGCAGTGCTTATCCTGACTGTTCTGTCGGCCAGCTGCCTTACTCCCATAGAAATCTTATAATTAATTCATTCGGTAAAGATAAATGCTTAATTTTTCTTTTCGAACGTATCTATGAAATTTACCTTGGATACACCGTCGACCCATTTCATGATTGTATCTGCGATGTGTTGCTTCACTTGCTTTGGAATGTCGAATTTTGACACAGCTACCGAACATTCGCTGCCGTTTACAACCGTCTCGGAGTCTTCATACTTTATTCCTGTGAAATACCTGACAACCGACCTCACCTTCTGGCCGTTTTCCTTGATTTCCTCCTTTATTTCAACTTCGTATTCGATTCTTTTGCTCGCCAATGGGTGGTTGAAATCTACTTTTACCCTGCCGCCATCAACCGAGAGGATTCTTCCTTGGAGGCCGTTGAAGTTCACCATTCTTCCATGTGAAGGCTCCATTCGATTGTCTTTGAAGACTGACATCGGCAATAGTTTGACCAGCTCGGGATTTTTTTCGCCGAATGCCTTTTCAGGAGTCATCCCGACTTTTTTCTTCTCCCCGACATTCATTTCCTTTACCGCATCTTCCAACCCGGGAATAAGCTGGCGCGCACCGATAATTATAGGAATCGGTCCATAGTTTGTTTTTTCGTTGTATATCCCGGCAAGCTTTGCCATTTCCTCGCTTGTGGTATCGAAAACTTCGTCTGTATCCTTGACTCTTCCTGTGAATTCTATGCTGACGAAATCCCCTTCTTTCATTCTTTCACTTTTGTGAGGAAGGTTTAAAAAGTTTCGCATTTTGTTTCAAGCATTTAAGCGTTAACTCCAATTTCTGATTATGGTCTTGTTCAAGAAGGAAAAGGACTGGAAAAATAATTTGGATGATGAAAGCAAGCAGTTGCTATCCGAGATATTAGACTCGACGAAGAAACATAGATATGCGTATAATTCTGCTGACGATGTTAAGATTTCACAGTTATGGACTGCGTTAGTTGAATTGAAGAAAGAATTGCAGAAGACTAATGAGATGCTAGGAAAGGTGCAAGAGCCGTGGAAGGCTATTGTTGCTGTCGGTGAAGAGGAGAAGAGGAAGACTGTTGAAAAGCTTGTGCAGGAAATTATCAAGCCTGTTGACGAGACGACACAGGAAGCCACGCAGAAGCTTGTGGAAAGTTTGATGAAGTTTTAATTCCTACAATCTATTGTTTAACAGTTACAAAGTAACCAAACTTATCGGCGTATTGTTGACACTTACTCCACAAATTTTCAGATCTTAGTAAATTTACATCATCAATATCGATTTCCAAATCTTTTCCAAATCCGTAGTGAAGAGAAGAAGGGTATGGTTTGGTCCAAAAGCTCAAGTTAAATTTTTGAGAATAAATTACCAAAAGGGAATCAAATATTTTTGTTTTCGATTCAATAATCTTTGCACGGAATGTTGGGAATTTTGGTATTAGAAGTTCCATCTCACTACTTATATCTAGAAATCTTTCTTTTGTAAATCTTAACATTGTTTTCCAGCATGGAACAAAAATTTCTATAGCCATAATAATTTCCCAATTCTTATTTCTTATTTAATGCAGGGGGTGAGATTTGAACTCACGAAGGCACTAAGCCAGCGGATTTCCTATATCATCTTTTATCAAATCTTAAGTTTGATAACTTAAGCCCGCCGCAATTGACCAGGCTATGCGACCCCTGCGTAAGTAATTATAGGATGTGAATGCTTTAATTTATTTCAATTTCTTGACAGCCTTGTCGAATTCCTTTATCTTCTCTTCCAAAATTCCTGCAGATTCCATCACAATATCATCGGTGTCCAATCCAGAAGCCGTCTCAACTGTGAAAACAAAGCCGTCGTCTATCGGTTTGAAAGTTTCGCCGTCCTCATTAAGAGATTTGCACAGCACGCATTCGCTAGGCTCCGATTTTATTGCCTTGACGTCCTTGACATGAAAGGAATGATTCTCGCACAACTTCATCTCGCTTGCCTTGGACTTGGATTCAAACTGGTTAGTATATCCGACGACAGCGCCCTGCCACTTGGAATGATCCCTGCCGAACCCGAGCGTAGCTATCGCCTCAAACTCCAACTCCTGCCCCTCGAACAACTCAACTATCGGCGTCTTGTCGAAGACGGGAACTACATCCCTGGCTTTGGACTTTAAATCCCCCGCATACACCATCCCAGGGCCTTTCTTCTTCAATGACAGTTTCGCCTGGCACAAGCCGCATCCTTTCCCTTCGCACTTGCAATCCTTTGTTATGTTGTAGGCCTTCTTGTCGAATTTCAAAGGCACATGCCCCAGCCTGTTAGCCATAATCTCATCGTTAAGCGCTGAATCATTTTTGAGAAAATCAACCCACTCGATAGCCATTGTGGGAATCTCGCCCATCATTATCCTTCTGAGCTCGTTCGCGAAAGGCGGCTGTATACCATCTACAGAGAACTTGACTTCCAAGTCAGACCGATCAACTACCTGTACCTTCATCTAACCAACCAACAGTAGTAGAATTGTATTTTCAATCAATTTAAAGTTTGTGATGCCGGTTTACGTCCGATATCGGAGAACAGTGATAAGGCCCGCAACCAAAAAACCCCAACCCTTGTCCAGATTTACTCTTCCTTATTTTCTTCACTGGACCCGCATGTGTGCTCCTCGCCTTCGTTATATTCAGCTCCGCATGTTTCACATTTTTGCAATTTTAACACCTCCTGTGTTTTATCTGTTGGGCTAAAAGGCAAATGCAACTTACTTTAAAAGTCTTAGGAAGACAAGGATGTCTCTGGCTTTGCCCATGCCTTTGACTTGAGTCAGATAGGAGGATAGTATCACTAAAGACAATATTCCAGTGACTATAGAAAAGGCTTTCAAAGAGCTGGCTCCTGTGAGCTCGTATGCTACTGCGGCGATAAAGCTGACTATAAGCCCTATCTTGCCTACGTCTTTGAATATCCCCATGGAATCACGTTACCGATAGCAAGAATTGGTTGGAGGGGGTTATAAAGGTTACTGTTCCAAATACCAAGAATAGGTGGTCTGGGAGGTAAAATAAACGTGATTTTTGGTAGAAAAGACTTGAAATCGCTCAGACACGCCTTCCAAGGCGACCCCCCTTTTTGCGAAGTTCGCCGTGGGTTACTGGCGTCACATCTTCAATTGTGCCTATTCTGAGTCCTGCGCGCGCCAAACTTCTGATAGCAGGCTGCGCACCCATCCCAGGCGACTTTGAGTACTGGCTACCTCTCGCTCTAACCCTTATGTGGATACCTGTAAGGCCCTTTTCCTTGGCCATTTCTGCAGCCTTTCTGCTTGCAAGCATCGCAGGAAATGGTCCGCCTTGCTCCCTATCCTTGTCAGTCATCATCCCCCCCGAGTATCTGGCGAAAGTTTCGCTGCCTGTCATATCTGTGATATGGATAATAGTGTTGTTGGCAGTGCTGTAGATATGGGCCACTCCCCATCTTTCTTCTTTCTTAGCCTGCTGTTCCATTTGTTTCACTTGCCATCTTTTTAACAGGGCTTATCTTGACGATTATCTTTTCCTCTTCGTCAACAGGCACCATATAACTTGGATAGGAAACTTTCCTGTTCTCTATCATTACTTGCCCGTGTGTAATAAACTGTCGTGCTTGCTTGGGTGTATTAGCCAATCCCTTTTTATGCAGAACTGTCTGCAGTCTTCTGTTGAGAAAATCCTCAATCGTCAATCCCAGTATGCTATCAAGAGTCGAATCCTTTGGAACGATTCCGAATTTTGTAAGCCTTTCCATCAGAACTTTCTGCTTGCTCTCGTCAAATTTTGCCACTAGCTCACGCGCCAGCCTCCTGTACTTTCTCAACATTGCCTGTGTTTTCCAGATTTCTCTTTTCGCCTTCAAACCGAAATTTTTCAGAAGAAGTTTTTCAGCTTCAATCCTCTCCTTGTCCCAAGGTCTTGTTGGCGTCTGATATTTTTTCCTTTGTCGTTTCATTCAAATCACTTCTTGGCTGGTTTGACCTCAGATGCTTTTGCCGCCGCGGGAGCGGCTGATGGACCCGCTGCTGGGGCTGCGCCAAGAGCAGCCTTTTGCAATGCTACCTTTTTCATCACGCCTACTGCCATGCCTGTCACCCTGAAGGTGCTTCTTGTCCTTTGCCCTCTGACAGGCTGACCAAGCATGTGCCTCCATCCCCGATAAGTTCTCAAATTGATATATCGTTGTATGTCAAATCTTCTTGCGATATCAAGATCGGAACTTGTAAGATGCATATCGACTCCTGTAGCAAGATCCTTTCTTCTGTTGGCCATAAATGCTGGAAAGTTGAAACCGGTGGGGTTCTTTATGACATTCTCCAGATTTGCAATCTCCGATTCGCTCAATGACTCCAGTTTTGTTGAGGGATTTATTTTAGCTGCGTAGCATATGGCCTTGCTTGTGGCGATGCCTATCCCTTTTATTTTTCTCAGTGCGCGTCCCACAGGCTTCCCGCCATCAAGATCAGTACCAGCGACACGAATAATCAATAATGGTATGTCACGCCTTGCCTCTGGCTTTTTCTTTTCTTCTTTTTTTTCTTCTTTCTTCGGCTCTTCTTTTACCTTTCCGACATCTTTTACTCGTTTTCCTGAAGCCATTTTATCACAGAGATTTTATTCTATAGGAATTTAAGTCTTATAAAGATAAAAAAAGCTAACAAAAATCAAATTTCCTGCCTTAGCTCACATCTTCATGTCTTTTTTCCAGTCTTTTAGAGAGTCCCACACGAGGAACACCAGTGCGAGTAGTGCTACTATCTCTCCTACCAGCTGTGCAATGTCACTAATGATTAAGTTCACATTGATGCCGAAGACGTTTGGTAGAGTGAACACTCCGGCCACTAGGAACAGAAGACCTGCTGACGCCAGAAGTCTGAAAGCGTGCGGTCTTGCTTGTCTGTACTTAGAATATTCGGCTAAAGCAACTACGATGAATATCGTAACTGCCAGGTTTAAAGTGGCGACATCAAATAGTCCCATAAATTATGTTAACGTTTAAATATATTAAAACCGTACTTGGATTGTCCCGTGGACTACTTCGGTAGGAGGGTAATATGTTGGAACAGATTGAAAAAGCGTTTAACGAATTGAAGGCTGGAGAGAAAAGGAACTTTGTACAAAGCGTTGATTTGATTATTTCTCTGAAGGGAATCGACCTGAAAAAATCAGAAAGCAAGTTCTCCGAGGATTTGGCTCTTCCGCACGGTGGAGGAAAGGATGCTAGAGTTGCAGTTTTTTCTGATAATCTTACTGATGTTGGGTGCGATGTTCTAACGTCTGCCGATATACAGAAAATAGCTGGAAACAAGAGGGACGCAAAGAATTTAGGTGAAAATACGGATTTCTTTTTATCTGAAGCTCCGCTTATGCCGATGATAGGAAAATCCCTCGGTCAGGTGCTTGCTCCGAGGGGGAAAATGCCTAAAGTAATTGCGGGTGATGTTAAAAAACTTGTTGAGAATTACAAGAAAAGCGTAAGAATAGCCGTGAAGAATTCGCCTGTAATACAATGTTTTGTCGGGAAGGAGGATATAGAAACCAGAAAGATTGTGGAGAATGTAGAAGCTGTGTTGAGATTTTTGGAGACCAAGCTTCCGCGAGGAAGGCAGGACATAGGAAAAATTCTGCTCAAACTCACGATGAGCAAGCCAGTAAAGGTGGAGATATAGCATGGTGTCGGAAAGGAAGCAGAAAGAATTGAGCGAGATGAAGAAATTGCTAACCGATTACAAGGTAATTTGTCTAGTCAACATGCTGAAAATGCCGACGAAGCAGATGCAGTCGATAAAGAAATCCTTGGGTGACAGGACATTGGTGAAAATCAGCAAGAAATCGATTGTTGAAATTGCGATGAAGGAAACTGGAAAGGATCTTATCGGGCATCTGCCAAAGCAGCCTGCACTTGTATTCACAAACATGGGACCGTTCGAATTTTTCAAAGAAGTTAACGGCATGAGATTCAAGGTTTATGCAAAAGAAGGTTATGTCGTTGATTCTGATGTTGTTGTGAATCCTGGTCCCACAGAGTTGCTGCCCGGTCCTGCCATAAGCGAACTGCAGAAGGTGGGGATTATAGCTGGTGTTGAAGGAGGGAAGATTGCTGTGAAGAAGACCTCTATGATTTTGAAGAAGGGGCAGGAAGTTACGAAAGACTTGGCTGGTGTTTTAAGGAAGCTGAAGATGCAAGTGGGTGAGGTCAAGTTGGATGTCGGGGCTATTTTTGACGGTATGCTTTATAGTAAGGAAACATTGGAATTGGTTGGGGTGTATCCGCAGAAGCTGAAGGAAGCTTTCAATCAAGCTTTAAATCTTTCTGTTGCTATAGAATATCCTACAAAGGAAAACGTTAAATATCTGTTAATGAAAGCTTATCAGAGAGGAAAAATACTGGAGAAGAAAGTTGGTTAAGATGCAAGAAGTATACGCCGCATTGATGTTGCATGAAAGTGGACAACCTGTAAACGAGGAGAATGTAAAGAAGATTCTATCAAGTGCTAGTTCGAATATTGATGATGCAAAGATAAAGGCCCTAGTTGCTGCTTTGCAGGGCGTTAATATTGACGACTCTTTGAAGGAAGCTGTTTCTTTTGCTGCTGCACCAGCTACTGTAGCTCCGACTGAAAAGAAGGAAGAGAAGAAAGAGGAAGATGATTCTAAGAAAGCCGAAGAAGCTGCCGCTGGTTTGTCGAGTTTGTTCGGTTAATCGCTTTCTTGTGCTGCAGAAACATTATTTCCAGCATTATTTATAAAATTAAACAGAAGTTGATAAAATGGAGAATATAATTGGAGAAACTATCCAGCCTGCGGTTGAGTTTATTAAAACCATGAGGAAAAGCGGCAAAGTCGCCATAGTTCACGGTCACGACAACGACAGCATTTGTTCCGCAGCAATAATTTACAAACTTTTGAAAAATGTCCACAAAATAGACTCGAGATTGATTATATCCGGCCTAAATTCAGCGGTCACGGAAGATGTTTTGGAAAAATTGAAAAAACTCAAACCTGATTACGTGATCATAGTGGATATATCCGATGTCAATGTGACCATAATGACCGACCTTAGAAATATTTCGCAGATAATGATAATCGACCACCATGTGCCGAAAGGTTATGTGAAGATAACTTATGTGAACCCGAGGGTTTACGACAAACAAATTTACATCCCGGCCACATACTTGTGCTACAGAATTTACGAGGAATTTTTAGATCCAAAAGAAATCCTGTGGCTAGCCGGCATGGGGACATTATCGGATATGGGGTTGAAATATTGTATTGACTTGTTTGAAAACATCAAAGCAAATTGCGGAGAGCTTGTTGGCGACAATGAAAACATTGACGAGACTTTGTTTGACAATTCTGTACTAGGAAATCTTGCGAAAATATTCGATAGTGCGAGAGTTGTTAACAGGCTAGAAGGTTCTGTTGTTGCATTGAATGTATTAATTAAAAGTCCAGACTATCAAGAGGTTTTGAACGGAAAATCTTCGGATAATAAAAACTTGCTGGCGTGGTTCGGATTGGCTGAAAAGGAGTTTAACCGACTTGTGAAAGATTTTGAGAAAAAGAAGAAACAGGTTAAAAAACTTGTGCTGTATGAGGTAAAATCAAAATACAATATGAAATCTCCGCTCGCGACTTATTTGAGCAGAAAATTAACCAATGAAGTTCTTGTGATATACCAGAAGTCTGGGAAGTATGTTGATGTTAGCTTTAGAAGAGGGAAAGTTTGTATTGTAGATTTGAACCAGCTTGCAAACAATTTGGTTAAAGGTATACCAGATTCAAATGGTGGCGGGCATTGTTTAACAAAAGATACCTTGCTCCAGCTTGAAAATGGTGATATAGTAAACATAGATAAAATAGAAAGTGAGAAAATACTTTCTGCCGATTTTAGTAAATTCAGATTAAAATCTGAAAGATGCTATAAATTAGTTTCGCATAATGACAATATTATTTATGAGATTAAGGGGGGACCTTTTTCTATAAAAGGCTCAGGATTACACAAGTTGTTTAGATTTTCTAATGGGCAATTTGAAGAGGTACAAGTTAAAGATTTGAAAATAGGAGACCTTATCGCAGGTGTTAGAAAAATAAATATTTTGGGTGGGAAACAAAAATTACCTTCTATAAAAAAAGAAATTTCATATGCAATAAGAGTAGGGCATAGGTATAAGCCTGTAAATGTGCCGACTTATATGGATAATCAATTTTCACAAATTTTAGGTTATTTAATCGGTGATGGCTCTATCTACAATCATGACGTTATTGAATTTAAAGAAGGCAGATTAACTGTATTAGAGAGTTATAGAAACCTTATTGAAAATACTTTTAGTATAAAAACGAAGATGGAAAAGGTGCCAAAAAAGAATGCATATAGAATAAGAATATATAGTTCTCCTTTAGCTAAACTGTTTGAAAAGATTATAGGTGTCACTAAAGAAAAAAGAGTTCCGTCAATCGTTAAAAAATCTACTACAGAAGACATCAGATTTTTCTTAAAGGGTATCTATGATGCGGAAGGAAGTATAGGTAATCATGGGATTAGTGTCAGTCAGAAAAACAGGGAGTTATTGATGGAAGTCCAATTGCTTTTGCTCAGATTTGGAATAATCTCAACTATTTTCAGAAACAGCTTGGATATATACGAATTCGACTCGATTCGAAAGTTTAAAGAACTAATTAATTTTGTTGCGCCTGATAAAAGAAATAAACTAGAGAAACTCTCGACTAACTTGTCAGCAAAAAAGAGAAATGAACATTTTGGTTTTGTACCTTACTCTTACGAAGATGTTAGAGGATTTTTGGAAAAAGATATTCCAGACAATAAGTTCTACGGTAAGCATAGATGGATCTTTGAACATCAAAAAAGAAGTCCGCTTACATTTTTTGCTCTAGAAAAACTTTCTAACGAAAGCGGAATTTTATTTAAACGTCTCCAATCTGATGTAATGTTGTGTAGAGTAAATAAAATCATACCCATTAATAACATGGATAACCTTTATGATTTAGAAGTTCCCGCTAGTAGAAATTTTGTCGCTAATGGTTTAATAGTACACAACTCTCAAGCGGCTGGAGGAAGATTTCCAGCTAAATATGTGGATAAATTTCTAAGGAATTTGAGGAGTTTATGATGACGTCTCTCATTGAAACGTAGTCTAAACGCTGTTATTTCGCCTCTAATATCGCGTATCCGAAAACCAAAGATGGTGCACGCACTGCCTTATAAAGATGCACCGAAACAACAATTTACGGTTTTGCGGGAATACCAAAGATGTCCTACGTAGGACAAATGATAATCAGATGAACCAATTAAGTTCTTTTAACAGATTAAAAGGGAAATAAAAGAATTTCCAGCCCTTATAAGCTAATCTAGAACGTTAATACCATAGAAATAGCTTATATAACCTCCTTTCCAAAAGATGTGGGAAATGACCCCCTCCGAAAGACAGGTATATCCAGTTAACGAATTCTATTTAGGTGGCAGACATGAGATGTTTCAAGTGCAGTTCATTTAGGATGATAAAATTTATCGACGGATTTGGTCAGAGAAGAATATTTTGCAGGGGATGTTCAGGGAGTTTCCTGGATGCTTCCGTTATTACCCAACAACAGACAAGATTACCTAACTTTTACACTACGTACTACAACAAAAGAGCGATAATTAGACACTTTTAAAGGAGGAATTGAAATGGAAGAAATAGCTACAGTGAGTAAGACATGGCTAGTCGACCGTGGAATAAGGAAGATACGTCTAAATGTTATCAGAAAAAACAATATGACGGGGTGTATTGTACCTTATGACAGGTGATAACCTTGAAGGATCCAGAACTATGCATAAGTTGCGGTGATATAATGAAGGAAGTTGGGAATTGTTCAGTGAGATGTTTTAGCTGCGGGTTTGAAGAGGGAAGTTCTTCATGATTTTTTCTCCCCATTTCTTTTCTTTAAGTATTTTCAGTTTACTTTTAATTTATGGTTCTAGTTACCGCTAAGGAGTTTTCCAAATTAGAGGATATAGTCCAAGAAGCTGGCGAATTGGTACTAAGTCTTTATAATACAGAACTGGAAGAGCATCAAAAGGGAAGGCACGACTTTGTAACCGATGCTGATCTGAAATCGGAAAGGCTAATCATAAACCGATTGACTGAGGAGCAACTACCTTATGTAGTCATCGCCGAAGAGAAGCTAGAAGATGTGAGACTGCCTTTAAGATTAGGTAATAGCGGAATTTTATACGTTGACCCCTTGGAAGGAACACATAACTTTAGAAGGAAAAGAAAAGAGTTCGGGTTTGGAGTCACATTGGGTTTGGTGAGAAAGGGGTGGCCTGTTTATGTTGTGTTTTACAATCCTGTGA
>CAYXOT010000004.1:0-13016 GCA_964466985.1 uncultured archaeon | reverse complement strand
ATGTTCGAGTTGTTCAGCGAGGTGCCGTTGGACCACTGCGGGATATACCCAGATACGCCGAATCCTGTCATGTTGTTCACGGCAACACCGAAAGCACAAGTTACCGTGTCCCCTAAGGTGGTGATGAACTGTCCTGATGCGCATGCGGATGGGTAGTCTGTCAGGTTCTGCCATCCAAGTGTAAGAGTTGCAGGCACTATTGTCTGGGAGTATAGGGTGTTGGAGACGTTGACATTGCTGGCATTCACCCACCCTCCTGAAGCTATCAAGTGCGAATTCAAAGTTAGAACAGACGACGCAGACCTGAAAAGGTAGGTATCGACTGAATTATTCCCGAAGAAGATGTAGCTTGTATTTGTTATGTTCACCCCAGTGATGTTCAAATTCACATCAATCGGGAATAATTGTGACAATGGATGCGACTGGACCTGGGCCAGGGATGGTGTAATGAATAAGGAGAGTACTATCAGCGCTGGTAAAGAAATTGCAAAGAATAAAAGGCGGGGATCCGAAACCGAGTAACCTTCCCTTCTCGGGATAACGTTTAATAGTTTAAAGTGGCATATAAGTTTTATGAAAGCGCAGGAGCTTATTCCAGTTAAAACTCTTAAAGAATTCAAAATCTTGCACAAGGAAGTGGATGAAATAAAAATGGATGTGGGAAGGATACTCTTCATCCTGGAAAACGAGGGCGAAGTCAAAGAAAGTGTTCTAAGGGAGCTGAAGGGCAGGGGCAGGACACCAAGGGAACAGTACATCCACCATGAGGAAGTCAGAAAAGCCTTGATGAAATGAGCTGGAAGATTGAATGGCATCCCAGGGCTGCTGAGGAGTTTGAAGCTCTTCCTAGGCAAGTTCGTGTAAGAATTATAAAGCGCGTCGATAAAGTTGAAGAAAATCCCTTCCATTTTCTGGAGCATTTTGAGGGAAGGGGCCTTTACAAGCTTAGGATAGGCGATTACAGGGCTCTTGTTGCTGTGGATTTTGGAAACAAGATTATAACGATTCAAATGCTCGACCACAGAGGCGGGATTTACAAACGCATCTAGCCGTCTAAGAATAACCAATATCCCGATAGTTCCGAAGAATATGTAGCTGGCATTCGTTGTGTTCATTCCTGTAAGATTCGCATCCGTCGGATACAGCTGCGATAACGGGTGGGACTGGACCTGGACCAGAGATATTTGTGGGAAAAACAATAGTGTAAGTACTGTTGATAATAGAGAAAAAGAAATAAAGAGTGAGGGTTCAAACCGAACCCGACTAAGACAACCGGTATTAAACCAGTAGCTCCTCGCGAAGTAATATTTAATAGTTCTAACAAGTATATAAATCTTTTGCTTAACACGGCTGGCGTGGCCGAATCCGGTTAAGGCAACTGGTTCTCGACCAGCCGCTCCTCGCGGAGCATGGGGGTTCAAATGAGGGAATCTGAGATTCCCCCCGCCAGCGTTAACAAGCTTTCTTAAGACTAAAACTGTTATTATCCCGAAGAATATATAGCTGACGTTGGTTGTGTTCACGCCTGTGAGGTTCAGGTTGACGTCCATAGGATACAGCTGGGATAATGGATGGGACTGGACCTGGGCGAGGGCTATGGATGAGAAAAGTAACAATGCAGTTAACGAAATTGTAAAGAAGAATAAAAAGCGGGGGTTCAAAAACCCGACAGACAACACTCCGTGCTTATTTATATTCCATCTGTTGATATTTAAAGCTATCGGTAGCGAACGCTGGGATGGTGGAATCCGGTAGACACACTCGCCTGATAAGCGAGTAGACACTCCGTGTCTTTGGGGGTTCAAAAGAGTTTCTCTGAAACTCCCCCTCCCAGCGTCTATAAACGATTTCTTAATGATTAATAATCCTAGCGAAATTAATAATGCGGAAAATATGTAACCTGTGTTGATGCTGTTCGCGCCTGTTAGATTCAAGTTGACATCTTGTGAATACAATTGCGATAGAGGATGGGGCTGCACCTGGGCCAGAACCAAAGGAGAAAATGTGAGGAAAAATGCGAAAGCTGTTATCGCGGGCAATAGAATCGATAAAACCTTAAATATCCCCGAATGTGATAATAAAGAGATATTATGGAAGACTTTATGAAGAGGATTGTTGTCAATCCAAAAGTCATGGTAGGCAAGCCTGTGATCAGAGGCACCCGTATTCCTGTAGATGCTATCCTTCGTAGAATTGCTGATGGCAGAACTATGGAGCAGATTCTTGAAGACTATCCTTATATAACCAAGGGGGATATTAAGGCTGCGGTGGAGTATGCTGAAAGGATTGTACGAGGAGAAAGCATAATTCCTATGATAGTTAAGGATAAGCATGCGGTTTCTCGTAGATGAAAGTTCTGGCAGGGCATTGGCTAATCTTTTGAAAAGTGCTGGATATGATGTCCTTTTTTCTCGCGACGTTTTGCCTGCGGCTGATGATGAAAAATTACTAGAGTTTGCGGAAGCTGAAAAACGTGTGTTAATTTCTGATGACAGAGATTTTGGTGAGTTAATTTTGAGATTTAACAAGCCTGCAGGTGGCGTGATTTTTCTTAGAACATTAACAACAGATCCTGAAAAGAGATTTGAAATGATGAAAAATATTCTAGATAAGGCTGAAGGCATGTTCATAGTTGTTCGAGAGGGGCGCATTAGAGTGAGAAAATTGCAAATAAAGTAGAGTCCAGTAACTAAAGTTAAGAGTAATACAATTTCTATCATCTCTTACCCCTCTTGAGAAAGCATATTTTGGCTCTGCCGACCTCGTGGCATTCTATATATCCCGCTTCCTGCATGGCAAAAACATAGCGAGAAACTGTATATCGGCTTGTACGAAGCGTGTCGGATATGGAAAGTATACTCATTCCAGACTGACTTTTGGTCAATAGTCTGAGTATTTCCTCTTTTAGGTTATTCCCGAATGCCATTGTGCTGACCTACGTAGACGGTGTTTTCATTGTTACCTTAGCTGACAAAGGTTTCCTTGTTTCCAAAGATATCTAAGTAAACAAAGGTATCGTTGCTAGCAATGTTAACGTAGCTGTCGATGTTGATTATCTTTTCTGTTATCTGGAAGGATGAAGCGACCAAATTAAGAATAGGATTGTTTTTACCGGCAATCTGAACTGAATCGACAGGAAAGAGAAGAATAAGGCCGCTTCCAGCCTATAGAAGTTGTGCAGAATGTTCGCAAGTTCAATTTGATCGCAACTTTTTTCGACTTTCGCCTGCTTTTTGAATCGAAAGGCCTCACAACAGTGAGGAAATAGTTGGAATCTTAACATCATAACTCTGCACTCACGTATACAAATTCGCATATTCTAATTTAATCAAGATTTCTTTGAGATAACAAATTAGATTCGAGAATTTCTTTGAAGACGGTGCCATCGACAGGAAACCGACTTGAAAGAGAATTTAAACACTCAACAGCTATACAAGAGTATGGAAATGGAATTCTCAAAAGGGAAGATTACCTTTGAAAAAGAGTTGTCAGACTTGGATAAATTCGTGATAAGCTTTGTTGACATACTCAACTCGTGTAAAATTCGCTATGTGACAGTCAGTGGATATATATCGATTTTATTTGGCAGGTCCAGAGCCACGGAAGACATAGACATGTTCATAGAGGATATATCCAGAGAGAAATTTGAATTGTTTATGAGAAAAGTTCAAGAAAGGGGGATGTGGCCATTAAATTCTGACGATGATACAGAACTTTACAGCATGCTTAAGGACAACCTAGCGATAAGAATAGCTAAAAAGGGTAAGGCTATACCAAATTTCGAAGTGAAATTCCCTAAAAAGGACACAGACTTTTTCTCTTTTAACAATCCGATAAAGGTTTTTCTTAATGAAAACGAGATACTAATCTCGCCAATAGAGATGCAGATAGCTTACAAGCTGTATCTTGGGAGTGAAAAGGATGTGGAAGACGCTGTGTATGTTTATCAGATATTCAAAGACAAGCTAGATTTGAGTTTATTAAATAGTTTGATAGATAAATTAAATGTCAGGAACCAAGCTGAGAAATATGGCATCAAATAAGTTTCTGGGAAAATCCGACAGGATGGGCTTTGTTGAGTTCTGGGCTGATTATGTAAAGAACAATCCAAATAAATTATGGTCTAAACAACAGGCGGATTTCATCAACTCTGTTCTAAAAGGCGCCAATCAAGACAAGGAATTGTACCTGAAGGTTAAAGGAATAGTCAAAAAGTCTTAGAACTTGCACGATGTCAGATTCTCGAAAAACTGTATCGACTGGACGCCGGGATATCCCTTGCCTTCGTAGATTACAGCCGGCACCCGTGTTATGCCTGCATCAACGCACTGCTGGACAAAGTCACCGTCGCAACTGAGGTAAAGCTTTGTTGCATACGACCCACCTAGAGCATTCAACTGTAACAGTGTATCTGTCTGGTTTGAGATGCCAGCTATCACAACATTCTTTTCTGCCATGCAGTCGACAAAACTGCGGATCCTGCTGAGCTGTGTTATTGACTGGTCTACTACAATGACACTCTCTGTCAAAAGCCTGCCGTCCTGGGTGATGTAAGCCTCGCGATAAGTGGTGCCTCCTGCGACATCAACAGCCTTGAAAAGAACCTTATACATCCCGCTGACCTGGTCCATCTTGACTGTGGTAACATCGACTCCGGGGTTCACCAGCTCGTAAAGCCGCTCTACCTGAGAGGAAATATCCCCGTCCATCAGACCCGTCAAATTGACTGGGGAAAATGTGTTTATTATAATACCTAGTCCGATGCCCACAAGAAAAATTCCCGCCAGCCCTAGAGTTTTCTTTACCATTTCATAATTTGTTGGTGTTTCAGATTTATAAGTTTATTTCATTGGGCTACAATTAGATTTTATGAAACTCCTTGCAACTATTCTGTACGCTTTCCTTTTTTCTTCATTCCTTTTCGCGGTCAGCTCCGTCGCAATACCGACATGCACGTTCAGAACCAGCTGCAATGCAGGCGAAACATGCATTTTCGAAGTGTACCAAGAGAACAACACCCATGTTGGAACATGCGACTCGCCCTACACCACAAAAGTCTGCTGCACGGAAATAGACTCCGTTGCAATCAGGTCTGCATGCAATGCGAATGAAGGCGGGATTGCTTCCATGTACGCGACAAGCAACTCCCATGCCGGAAGAAGAGACTATTACAACAACATAGTCTGCGCGAGAAACACAAGCAGCGGAAATTCTTTCCTCGCGACTATGAGGTCGACCTGCCTGGCCAGGGAGAACTGCGCCTTCACAGTGTTCCAGCAGAACAACACCCATGTTGGAAGATGCGGATATTACAGCACAAGCCTGTGCATACAGGAGAATTTAAACGTCACCATAACCATGGTGCTGAATACAAGCACACCTAATTGGAATTCCTGGGTGCAGCTGCAGGGCGTGGCAACGAGGGCGGATGGCACCGCAATCGACACCTCGGCAGATCCTGAGGATGTGGAGGTTTACCTTAATTCTAGCTGGATATGCACGACTGAAACAAACTCAACCGGCGGGTACACATGCAACTTCACAGCGCCTTCGGCTGTTGGATTATACCAGTTGAACGCAACTGTGGACGATCCCACGACAGGCATCACATCTTGGAACACAACGACATTCACCGTCGTGCAGATATTCGGAGAGCCTCAGGCGGCAACTGAAGAGTCATCTGAATCGATTGCATGCTACGAGGAGCCGAGGATAGTGCAGAACCCCGACGGAACAATAGAAGTGGCGACAGTCAGGGTATGCGTGTTCAAGTAATTTATTCAAACTAACAAATAAGTTATATGAAGAACCTGCTTTTCGGAGTTATCGCAGGATTGATTTTGCTGCCTTCCGTCGCTTTGGCGGCACCATTCCTTCACGATCCATTTCCCAGCAACAACTCTTATACAGGCGGCGGCACGGGCGTAATCTCGATAAACATTACCGACGACAATCTGAATACAAGCTCTGTTCTGCTGCGCATAATATCCTTGAACGCCTACCAGCAGGGGGAAAGCTGGGACGTTTATTCCATGCCATGCGCGGGCTCGCCGGCAGAATGGAACTGCACGAAATCATTGTCGTTTGCAATCGCAGGGTCGGACACGACAGAATTGTTTTATTTTGAGGCAAACGACACGGACGGTATATATGGAGGGCATGGGACATCAAGCAACCCTCTGCGGTTCACACTGGATAGGAACCCGCCTGTGATATCATTCGCCTCCCCTGTAAACGGCAGTTATGCAAGCGGGAACAAAACGATAGCCATAACTGTTAGTGATTCTTCATCCGGCGTGAACAGCAACACTGTGCAGTATTCTACAGACGGTTCGCAATGGACAACCATGAGCAATTCAACGCAAACGTCATTCTCAAGCATCTGGAACACAACGATATTTTCAGACAATCAAACTGTTATCCTGCGTACGCGAGCCTCGGATATAATCGGCAATACAATCACGGAAAGAATAAACGTGACTGTGGACAATAAATTTCCCGAACTCACTATAATATCCCCCTCTCCCACAACACTTGTAGGCAGCTCAGAATTGAAAGTCAATGTGAGCGACTATCACAGCGGTGTTGATTTGGCCAATGTGAAATATAATGTAGGCCCATTGAACGGAGCGCTTGGATGCAGCGGGACTAAATGGAATGCGACATGCACGGCAGTGCTGTCAACTTCAAGCTTGTCAGACGGGAACTACTCGCTTAATTTTACAGTTACAGATTCGGCAGGGAATTTGAGAAAGGCTTCTGTGGAAATCAAGACAAAGAACACCCAACCGGCGATAACCATCTCAGAGCCTGCGAACAACGCATTCCTCAGAGGAACTATTTTGATTAAAGCTGCGCTTGCAAACGCGGAAGGATCTGTGAGTTCTGTGCAAGTCTCGCTGGAAAAATCTGGGAACACGACGGCAAATACCATGACATGCGAGGCAAACTTCACCGCGTGCAACTATTCATTGGACACGGCATTGTTTTCGGATTACGGATACACGATAAAAGTCAAGGCTGTCAACAGCTTGAATGCGGATATATCAGCAAGCATTGCGGCGACAATCGACAATACCAAGCCGTCAATTGCCATAATCCAGCCTGCTACCGATGTCAAGGGTGACTTTGAGATCAAAGCTGATGTTACAGACGACAATGTAGACAAGAGCAAGGTTGCATTCAAACTCTCAACAAGCGGCCCTCTCACATGCACTGTCCAGACAGCTTCAAAGCTCATATGTTCAACTACATTCAATTCAAAACAGCTGGCAGACGGGAAGTATTCCCTAGAGGTGTCGGCCACGGACAAGGCCGGAAACTCGTTCACAGCATCCAAGGAGATAAACATAATCAATCAAGCAACCGGCAGCGCAAGTCAACCTAGTGTCGACGGTGGCGCTTCAGGTGCTTCGGCCACGGAAACACAGGAAACAGAAAAGGAAAATTACGAGACGCCGTTCACCATCAACCTGCCATTCAAACCTGAATACATCATATTGGGGGTTGTGATTGCAGCCGTGGTTGTAGCAGTTGTGATTATCATGGTTGTTGCCAAACATAAGCTTGGAAGAAATATTATTACAGAGTAGAGTAATAATATTATGGAAGTCTCGTTCATTATCGCAGTCTCACTTTTTTTGGCGTTTATAGCGCTCGTACTCGTATCTGCCATCAACTATTTCATAGCGACGCCCGAATCGGCCACGATCCTGGAGCTCAGAAGCAAAACCAATGAGTTGTTCGATGTGTTCTTCGGCCGCGGAGGCATTGTCACTGGAGAGCGGGTAACAACTGACCTGTACAGGATACCATTGATTTTGGAGGAGAGGAACGGGACTGCAAGAACCAACGAAGTTGCATCGCTGAATGTTGAATTCCATGACACTTGTGACAGTCCTGTTTCCTGGAACAACACCGTAAGGGTGTATGACCAGAATTTCCGCGAGCTGCCATCTAAGGTATCGTATCAGGAATTCTGCAGAAGCCAGTGGCTCAACACGTCACAAGTAACTTTCATCGTCAACATGAGCGCGAGCGAAAAAAAGACTGTTTATGTATATGCCATAAACAACAGCAACACCACAGCTCCCAATCACAATACAACCTTGAAAGGGTATTGGAAATTTGACGAGACGTCAGGGACTCTGGCAAAGGATTCGTCCGGATGGCAAAATAACGGGACCACTATAAACGGCACAGACAGATGCGCGAACACCAACTGCCCTGTATGGGCAAGCGGGATATACGGCAACGCCATGCAGCTTGATGGAATCAACGATTATGTAAACGCATCAGACTCTGCAAGCTTGAACATTACATGGAACTACTTGACTCTCTCCGCATGGGTGAGATTTAACGGGACAGCCACCACAGACAACACGCAGAGGATAATTTCAAAAACCGCCGGCTCTGGAAGCGAGCAATATGAATTGCTGTACACTTCCGATTCATTCACCAACACACCGAACAGGTTCAGATTTGATGTCAGAAATTCGAGCGCGCTTGCGAGCGTGTACACAAATGAAACTTTCACTGCAACCAGCAGATGGTATCACGTGGCGGCTGTTTACAACTCCACTCATGCAGTAATCTATGTTGATGGCCGCGAGAAAAATGCGAGCGTCCACCTGGGAAATATTGCCGGAAGAGTTTCGGATGTCAATATAGGCAGACTGGCTACCAGCGGCCATCTTTTCAACGGCACGATAGACGAGGCCAGGATATACAATGAATCTCTGTCGACAGCTCAGATATCGGCTCTTGCTCTTGCATCGAACCTGCCCCTAAACGTCCGCGCACTGCCGCCTGAAACAATATCCGCTATATCCGCGGCAAAAGTGCAGGAATTGTCAGGCAGAAACTATCCCGAATTGAAAGCTTTGTTCGGCGGCGATTATGATTTCAGAATCGAGATAAGGGAGAAAAAATGAAGGGAACTTACTACGTAATCGAGGCGGCGCTTGCTTCATTCCTGGTAATAAGCATTTACTTGCTGCTGTTCGAGGTGCCGCAGGAAAATCCTGAGATAGACAGGGCAAACATCAAATCGGACATATACAAAGGGCTTGACACATTGCTGTCAAAAGGCTCTTTGAGAAACCAGACGCTTAACAATGATGCAACTGCGATAAAGAACGACTTGGACGATTTTCTGCCGATTGATGTTGACATGAACGTGGCAATCTACAACAAATCACTCAACAATCTTACGGCTGAAGTTTCGGACCAGTACCCAGACATCGTGGGTGCCAGCTATTTTATTGCGGGTGATGCCGGCAACTACACTCCGAGAGAAATAAGGGTGCATGTTTGGGGATTTGAATGAAAGGCCAGACATTCCTGTTGACAGCTGGAGTCATAATCGGCATACTCGTGGCTCTCAGGGCGTTCACAACCATATCGCAAGTAACCTCTGAGAGGGAGATTTTAGACGTTTCAGTAGAGGATCTGGCATTCAAAAACATAGAGAATGAGCTGAAACAACTTGTGGGCACTGCTGTGCTGTCGCCTGTGAACATGACCGACAGCGTGATAGATTTCATAAACTTCACTAGAAGAGGAGTCAATGGGCGGGGATTGGACCTGACCGCAATATTTGTAGGGGCGCTTGCGAATTCGACAAACCAAACAATAAACATAACTGTGTTCCAGTTTCTGCGCGAAACCAATCTTAATGTGACTGTTGAACTGAACACTTCCACGATACAGGCAAACAGGTCCTTGATGAACGACACCCAGGCATTTATGAGCAATTTCACGTTCACGCGCGGCGAGATATACAACATCACAGTAACTTTTCCTGATAAAGGCTACGAGGAGAACATAACCATCAAGACAAGAACCAACAGGGATACATATGCCGCATTTTACGACATAAGCGTCAACAGCGAACGCGCGGCGCATGTGAAAAAATTCAAGCAGGAGGTCAGGATACCGTGAGCGAGCTTATTTTGCGCAAATCCAAATTAAATAGCATGAAGGGTCTGTCTCCGCTTGTGTCAATGGTTTTGGTGATAGCATTCGGTTTTGCCGCGATGACAATCGTGCTCACCATCGTCAACCCTATGCTTGACAGGGCGAGGGATTCGGGCATGGTGAATGAAGCTACGCAGAACATGCAGCTGATTGATTCGGCGATAAAAGCTGTTGCCTCGGAGTCAAGGGGATCGAAAAGGACTGTGCACATCAGAATCACAGAAGGCGTGCTCAGGAGCGATATAGGAAAGGAATGGTTATATCTGGATTACGACCCGAAAGCAAGAACTGTATTGGATGGGTTTTCGGGTGATGTGAGAATAGAAAGCAAACAAGTATTCCTAGAATACTTCAACCAGTATAACGATGATGCGAATGCAAATGACACGTGGACTTCTGTGAACGGGACGTGGACCGTGTCAAGCAACAGGCTCCTTGGCGTCGGAGGAATAGCATACCACAGCCTTAACAAGCGGCAAGATTTTGAATTCACTGCAAGCGTCACGCCATCGACTTCACCATACGGCCAGGTATATCTTGTTCCTGGAGAACCGAAGGATTTGGTTTTGTATTTGCCGTTTGACGGAACATCAAACGATACTTACAGAACCGCGCATGATTATTCCGCTTACAAGAACAATGGAACTCTGTTGAATGCGACATCAGCCGCATGCTTTGCGAACAACGCATGTTCTGCATGGGTTGCCGGCAGATTCGGAAATGGTACTGCTCATGATGGTCTGGGAGATTTCATAAACATAACAGGCAGCAGTCAATACAATACGACATCATTTAGTGTGATGTTCTGGGTGAATCCTAACGGCACAAGAGCTCAGGGGGTCATAGCCAAAACCGCAGTTCCGATAAATCAAAGGTGGAGAATTTTCATGAATGGTGCGGGTGGGGCAATAGAATTTGACACACAACCGGCAGAACTGGGGAATGTTGTAACCACAACCAATCTTGCAGCAGGCACATGGTACCATATTACCGCGACGTATGACGGGACTAATGCGCGAATCTACGTGAATGGTGCGTGGGAAGCGACGTCTGCAGCGTCTACCATGTTCAACAACAATACAAACCACATAGAAATATCGCCATCAGAAACTAATCGGTTCAACGGAACCACCGATGAAGTGATGATATGGAATAGGAATTTAACAGATAGTGATATAGCATTCTTGTATCAGACCAGTGAAAGGAAAGTCGCGACCGGTGGAGAAATTCAGCCAATCGGCGAAGATGCGAATGTGACGATTGTACTTGCATCGCCTGAATCAACATACTTTGACAACATAAAAGTGAAATCAGGTGAACCATCAATAAGATTCATAATCCCTTACAACAGGGTGGATATAGAGCAGCAGATAAGATTCGGTCCCGGTGACCACAATATAGTAATCAGGCACAACGGAACAAACTCTACAAACAACAACAGACCGTTGATTAGGATACAGGAATAAGAATATCTTTATTGAAACCCAAATTCAATATAATGTTGGAACTGATCAGAAAACAGAAGGATGAAGAACAAAAGTCCGTGGTCGAGGTCACCCCGCGTGATGTCCTTTTTGTCGGCTCTGCTATCGAAATTCTAAGAGAAATGAAGGAGAAGGTTGACAGGATTGATTTTCGCTTGAGAGAGCTGGAGAGAAAATTTGATGAGAGGGTGTCGGAAAAAATTTTGACGGAGAAGAAATTCACAGAAGACACCTCAGGAAGTGATGATATAGTCAACAGAATTATTGCTGAAGTTAAAAAAGTTTCGCGTCCTCTGATACCGCACAAAGAAAAAATTACAATCGTTGAATCCAAAAGAATCGAAAGGATAATTTCTTTTCTTCAGGAACATAAAATGCTGTCGTCCTCCCAATTGTCGCGGATGATGGGCTTATCGCGAACAAGGTGCAACGAATACTTCAAACAGATGGAAGACATTGGAATTGTTAAAGGAACCGATGACGGAAAAGAAAAGTTTTACCAGCTTGTAGAATGATTGTTAAAAAAATAAAAGGAAAGGTGAATTCACCTTTCAACCAAAGATTCGTAGCCAACTAGAACCGTTCCTACTACAGCAAATATCAGGCCAACTACTTCGAAGATTGAGGCCAATCCACCCCAAACTCCTGAACCTAGCAAACCCGCCAGTGTCGTAGCCGCTGACAATGCTCCTGCAAACAGAAAGAATATTCCTCCTGTCGCGAGCCACTTCCATCCTCTTCCCCTTTGCTTGGCGTAGGAAGCTAGAGCCACTGCAACTAAAGTTGCTACTCCGGCATCGAGTAAAGTTGCTTCGAATACCATAGTTCACCTTTATTTAGAATTGGTATGTGAAGTATAAAACTCTTGTCGTATTAAAAAGAAGATAAAAAAGAAAGAAAATTTTTAAAGTTCGTCGGATTCTTCTCCCCAGGATATCTCTTCTTCGTCAGAAAATTCGTCATCTTCGTATCCTGGTTCCTCCCATTTGTTTTCCATCGGGGTTTCACCTGTTATATCTTTTGTGCATACCAAGTATATAAAGTTTTGTTTTTAGAAAATCTTATTTTAATGAAAAACAAATTCAGATTTAATGAGAATTCCATTTTCAGAAAGGACAAAAGTAATCGGAACGACAAAAATCGAGGAGAGCTTACGCATTATTGAGCATCATCCCGAAATAATTTCTTTGGGCGCAGGAGAACCTGACTTCCCCGCGCCTTCGAACGTGATAAAATCCGCGGAAAAATTTCTAGAAAGAGGATATACGCATTATTCGCCGCTGCAAGGCAGGCATGAATTGCGGGAAGAGCTGGTAAAAAAATTGAAGAAGGATAATAAAATCAATGTTGCGCCGGAACAAATTGTTATAACATGCGGCTCAAAAGAATCCATACTGCTTTCCGTATTGGCTCTCGTGAATCCTGGAGAAGAAGTTATCGTGCCTGATCCTGGATACATCGCATACAGGCCGATAGTCGAATTGATTGATGGCGTAGCGAAATCCATGCCTCTGAGAGAAGACGATGAATTTGAAATCAATCCTGAAATTTTAA
>CAYXOT010000003.1:0-14400 GCA_964466985.1 uncultured archaeon | reverse complement strand
CAATGGAAGTACCGTCCCATAAAATTTACATAATAGATGAACTTGATGGTTCAAGCAGTAGATTTGTAGGCCACTACGAATGGAGCACCTCAGTTGGTTATGTTGACAGAATGACGCATATTGCTGGAGCAGTTTATGCACCAAAAATTGACAGAGGAACACTTTTTTATGCTTCTAAAGACGGAGGTACGTTTGTGAAAAGTGGTGCAAAGAAAGAGCAAGAAGTTAAAGTATCAGAGTGTGATGATTTGGAAAATGCATACGTACTTTTCGGTCCAGACTGCTTCCTTAAAAAATACTTTGTTCATAATGCATTACTAACAGAACTTGGTGATGTTGCACGAACAACTAACGGAATTGGTTCATGTGCTCTTGGATTGGGGCTTTTAGCATCTGGTAGAGCAGATGCTCTTGTCCAACCACTTCAATCTCCTTGGGACTGGGCGGCTGGAAAACTTTTAGTTGAAGAAGCAGGAGGGAATATCATTTTCTATGAAATGGAGAATAGCAGAATAAATCCTTTAAAAAATCTAGAACCAAAACACTATAATCCAGACCCTAGAATTAGGACAGTTGGATTTGTCGCAGGAAACGGAAAAATAGCTACCGATATTATGGATATGCTACTGAGCTTAAAGTTCATTCAGGAAATGCCTGCCCGATATACCAGATAACCAATACACCCAAAATCAACAAGATTACCTGCATCAATGATTTCGTCAAGCTCCTCTCCCTGTGTGTTTCTGGCAGCAAATCCGTGGCGGCTATGTAGATAAATCCTCCGGCAGCAATCGCAAGCAATATAGCCCCCAGATTCTCAAACAAAGGCAAGTAGAAGAATCCAACCAAAACTCCAACTACCGCAGTCATTTGTGCGGCTAGGCTGTACAATATAATCTTAGCTCTGCTAAATTTGGAGTGAAGCAAAACAGCAAATTCACCAATTTCTTGCGGCAGTTCGTGAAACAAAACAGCCAAAGAGGTTGTAATTCCTAATCTAACGTCCACCAGAAACCCTGCGGATATCACCAAACCATCGATAAAATTATGCAATGCATCACCGAATGTTATCAGATATGCAACAGGATGGGCTTTTTCTTCTGCAGGATGCTTGCCGTGCCACACATGCTCCACAGAATGGTGATGATACCAAAGCAGAGTTTTTTCCAAAAGGTAGAAAATCAGAATGCCGACAAGGGAATAAACCAAGGCGCTTTCAACAGCTTGAAGTTGCACTGCGGCTTCCGGTAATAAATCAAGAAATGCCACACCAAATAAAGAACCTATCGCGAAAGTTATCAGATATTTTGATATCAACTTCGCCCATTTTTCACGGTAAATTAAAAGAAGTCCGCCAGTAATGCCAAGTAAGCTTATAATGAAAACTACAGCTAGTGCAACAAGCAATACCATACAAATAGATTAAACGTTTAAAATAATATCTGTTCAATAGTTTAACATGGCTACAAAGCAGGGGTATCCAAAGTTCGGGGAATTGGTTCTTTGTACATCTAGAAGGATTGGCCAGTTTGCTGCATGGTGCTCATTGGACGAATATCAGAATCTTGAGGGCATGATTCATATTTCAGAGTCGGCAGGCAGGTGGGTGCGCGACATAAAAAAATTCATCAAGCCAAACAAGCAGTATGTGGCGAAAGTTGTCAAAGTCGATCCATCCGCGAATGTTATTAATCTGAGTTTAAAAAGAGTCTCCAAGAGCGAGGAAAGAAGCAAATGGAATGAGTTCAGGAAAGAGCAGAGGGCTGACAACATGTTGAAAGTCATCGCCCATGACTTGGGTATATCCGTCGACAAAGCATACGAAGAGATAGGGTTCAAGTTGCAGGAGGAATTCGGTGATTTGTACTCAGGTTTTGAAAAGATTAACGAATCGCCGTCAGAATTGTCCAAGCTAGGGATAAATGAAAAATGGCACGAAGCCGTAATGGGAGTTCTCAAAAAGACTTTTGTAGAGAAAGAGTTTGAATTGAAAATTGAATTGGAGATGTCAAGCTACGAAAGCGATGGGGTGGAGAGGATAAAGAAACTGCTGCAGAATCTGGAGAAAACCGGCATATCCGTTTCCTATATATCCGCTCCTAAATACAGGCTGGAAATGAAAACTAAAAATCCAAAAGCCGATACCAGAAAGTTGGAGCAGGAAATGCAAAAGATTTCAGCAGAAGCCGGTAAAGTTAATGTGAACGTAAGCTATAACATGATACAATGAAACTAAGGAAATGCAGTAGTTGCAATGCATACACGTTCAAGGGATTGTGCCCAAAATGCAATAAAGAAACTAAAAATCCGAACCCTCCAAAATATTCGCCTGATGATGCATATGGGAAATATAGGCGGTTGGCAAAGCAAACAATTTAAATAACCTATGAAAACAAATAAGTGATATGGCAACAAGAATTTTCGAACTCGAGAAGCCTAAGCTCAAGAATCCTATTTTCATCGAAGGCCTTCCCGGAATAGGTCATGTCGGCAGGATTGCAGCGCAATTTCTTATTGAAGAGCTGAAAGCGAAAAAATTTGCTGAATTGCTGTCATCTCATTTCATGCATTATGTCCTCCTGCAACAATCGGCATCTGTGCATGTGCTGAAGAACGAGTTCTATTACGTCAAGGCAAAAGGAAGAGTGCAGAGGGATTTGATTCTTTTGGTCGGAGATTCTCAAAGCATCGACCCGGAAGGGCATTATGAAATCGCGCATGAAATTCTCGACTACATGAAAAAGTTCGGCGTAAAGGATATGATAACGCTGGGTGGTCTGGGCATCGGCGAAGTTAAGGAAAATCCAAAAGTTGTCGGTGCTGTCAGTGACGATGGTTTGGACAAGAAATATAAAAGTTTCGGGATTGATTTTGATGCAGGAAGCAAGGTCGGAACAATAATAGGCGCATCTGGTTTGTTGCTGGGCTTGGGTAAAGTCTACGGCATGAAAGGCATATGCTTGCTGGGCGAGACTTCAGGTTACCCTATCCTGCCGGATCCAAAGGCTGCGGAAGTCGTGCTGAAGGTTCTTATGAAAATGCTGAATGTGAGACTCGATATACGCAAGCTCGATGCAAAGGTAAAGGAAATGGAAGAGTTCATCAAGAAGATAGAGGAGATGCAGAGGAAGGCCATAGGCCAGATGATGCAGCAGCAGATGCCTCCAAAAGGAAAGGAAGGCAAGGAAGAGTTAAGCTACATAGGCTAGTTCTAACATTTAAAAGCATTCTTGGACAATAAGATATTCATGCCCGCGAAACTTTTGATGCCAAAGGAGGAGTACCTAGCCTCGGGCATACACATCGGCATGAAGCAGAAGACAGACCAGATGAAAGGGTTCATTTACAAAATCAGGGAAGACGGGCTCGCAGTATTGAACCTAAGCAAGATTGACGAGAGAATAAATACCGTGGCAAAATTCTTGGCAAGGTTGGACAATATTTTAATTGTTACCAGGAAGAGCATAGCATTTGACCCGGTTAAAAAATTCGCCGAGGTTGTCAATGCAAAGGTTGTCGCCGGAAGATTCATGCCGGGAACCCTGACAAACCCCGCTTATAAAAGTTTTTTCGAGGCTCAGGCGATTGTGATTGTTGATCCGTTGTCGGATATACAGGCTTTGCAGGAGGCTGTCAAGGCGCGTGTTTCTATAGTCGCCATCTGCGACACTTTCAACGAAGTGAAGGATATAGATTTGATTATCCCCGCGAACAACAAGGGAAAACGTTCCATCGCGACTATATTCTGGTTGCTGGCGCGAGAAATTTTGAAAGAAAGGAAACAAATCGAATCGGACAAGGATTTCAAATATGAGATAAAGGACTTTGAAGGGATTCCGGAAGCAAGTTAACTACACGCAAGTAACTTCTGATTCAGATTCTCAATTACAACGTTTACTCTACAGAAAATGGTATTTAAACCGGACTTGAAGTCTACTAGGAGCCTAAAAAAACACAACAGGTTGTGTTTAAAAGGACTTGAAACCACAATTAATATCTATGATATGCCCATATTGCGACAACAAAGACACAAGAGTCATAGACAAGCGCCCCAGTGGCGACAAAACATTCAGAAGACGCAGGGAATGCGAGAAGTGCAGGAAAAGATTCACAACATACGAAAGAATCGAGATTGTGCCGCTGACGATAATTAAGCGTGACGGGCGCAGGGAAGATTTCGACAGGAACAAGATAAGGCTTGGGATAATGAGGGCATGCGAGAAGAGGCCTATAAACCAAGAGAAGATAGAAAGGATTGTGGACGAAATAGAGAATGACTTGAGGAACATGGACACGGTTGAGATAAGGTCAAAGATTATTGGTGACATGGTGATTGAAAAGTTGAAATCATTGGACGAGGTCGCGTATATACGGTTTGCTTCAGTTTATAAAAAGTTTAAAGACATAGAATCTTTTGAAAAAGAGCTCAAGGAATTAAAGCGGGGATAAATTATGGATGGTTTGGATCAGAGAGTTCAGCTTGTAGGCGAGCAAAGGGGGTTGAAGATTCCAAGACTGTTCACAAAAGCTGGCGAGAATGCTTATGATGCAGTTGAATGGGAAAAGAGGACATCTCTGATAAAGAACCCTGATGGCACCATTGTATTCCAGATGGATAATGTTGAAATTCCGAAATTCTGGTCGCAGACAGCGTTGGATATTCTCGCGCAAAAATATTTCAGAAAGCGGGGAGTATCGCAGTTTGATACTGAAGGGAATCCGATTTTGGATGCGAATGGCCAGCAGGTTCTTGGTAGCGAGACTTCATTGAAGCAAGTTATTCACAGGCTTGCAGGATGTTGGACAGGGTGGGGAAAGAAGTACAATTATTTTGCAACAGAAGAGGATGCACAAGCATTCTATGATGAGATCTCGTACACACTCTTGCAACAATTTGCAGCCCCCAACTCACCTCAATGGTTTAACACAGGATTGCACTGGGCCTATGGAATTACAGGTCCTTCGCAGGGGCACTGGTTTGTGGATCCAGACACAAAAGAATTGAAACTCTCGCCAGACGCCTATTCGCATCCTCAACCACACGCATGTGCAGACTACTTCACAGTTATCTATACAGAAAAGGGCGCCAAGTATATTGGTGAAATTGTAGAAAACAATCAAATAGGATTGCATATATTAGACGGGGAAGACTTCGTAAAAATCTTAGCGGTTAAACATAACGGTAAAAAACTGGTTTATCGAATTAAACTTTCAAATGGAAATTATGTCGACTTAACTGAAGATCACTTAATTTTTTCTTCAACGAAACGCAAGGATGATAATGGCGTATACAGGTGGACTGAAGTCAAAGAATTAAAAAAAGATATGAGAGTTCAACAAATTGTTGGTCCTGCAACCGTTTCCGATATAATGATTGATGAAAAAGAACTAGCAGAAGCTAGATTAGTTGGCTGGGCGACAGGTGATGGAAGTGTAGGAGTTTACGACAATGTCATGAGAATGGAAATAATAACAATAAATGATGAAGAATATACTTCCGTTGTGAATGATATAAAAACTGTTTTTGGTGAAGATGTATATTTCTGGGTAACAAAGTTCCAAACCGACAACCAAAATATCAAAGGACAAAGAATACATCTTAGTGGAAAAAAGCTTCATTCATTTGTTGAGAAATACCAGTTAATGAAAAGAGCGAGAACAGCGGAGGTACCGAAAGAAATATTATACGCTCCTTTAGAGGTTATTGCAGAGTTTCTAAGGGCGTTGTTTCAGGCTGATGGATGTGTCAGAATTAAAAAAACAAGTAATTCTGGAGACATAGTCCTTTCTACTGTATCAGAAAAACTGGCATTTCAAGTTTTGCAATTATTAAACATACTCGGCATTTATGCGCGAATATATGTCGAAAAAGAAAAAAGGGAAAACAGAGCAGACTTGAATCAACTTGCAATAGCTTATGGTAATTCACGAAGAAAATTTCAACAGCTAGTAGGTTTCATTGATTCTACTAAATCAGAAAAATTAGCTTTGATGAACGAACTTGTTGTGCATTCCAAAAAAGTACCTGTAGTGAGAGAAGAAATGATAGAGGATATACAGCAAATAGGTATTAGAGATGTGTTTGACATACAAACAGAAAGTGGAAAATTTCTGGCTAATGGCATAGTAGTTCATAATTGTTTTATTCAACCAGTAAGGGATGATTTGGTTAACGAAGGCGGTATTTTGGATTTAGCTGTTAGGGAAGCAAGAATTTTTAAATACGGAAGTGGAACAGGAACGAATTTTTCAAACTTAAGAGCTAAAGGTGAGCATTTGTCAGGTGGGGGAACATCAAGCGGAGTGATGTCTTTCTTGAAGATTTATGATACAGTTGCTGGTTCAATCAAAAGTGGTGGGACCACTCGTAGAGCAGCAAAGATGGTTCTGTTGAACGTCGACCATCCTGAGATAGAAACATTCATAAAATGGAAAGCGAACGAAGAGAAAAAATTTGCGACATTACTTGGCGCTGGATTAGTCGATGGTTATAATGTGGAATCCGCAGGCGAACATGTTTTCGGCCAGAATTCTAACAATTCAGTTCGTGTCACAGATGAATTCATGAAAGCTGTCATCGAGGACAATGATTGGAACTTGACATGGAGAACTGATGGTAGGGTTGCAAAGGCAGTTAAAGCTCGGTATTTATGGGACATGATTGCGCAAGCAGCATGGGAATGCGCTGACCCAGGATTGCAATTTGATACAACATATAATGATTGGCATACATCACCTGCATCCGGTAGAATAAATGCAACTAATCCATGCAGCGAGTTTGCGTACCTTGACAATTCATCTTGCAATCTCGCTTCATTAAATCTAGAGAAATTCTTGAACGGAACATTTAACGTAGACGCATTCAAACACGCTGTTCGCTTGTGGACTATCGTTTTGGAAATTTCTATTTTAATGGCACAATTTCCGTCTAAAGAAATAGCAGATGTCACTTACAAAACAAGAAGTCTCGGTTTAGGATATACCAATCTCGGTTCTATATTGATGAGATTAGGAATTCCTTACGATTCTGACAGGGCAAGAGCTATTTCAGCAGCCATCTCGGCAATAATGGGCGGCGAAAGTTATGCTACATCAGCAGAGATGGCCAGTATATTGGGATCTTTTGAGGAATTCGAAAAAAACAAAGAGCACATGTTGCGTGTAATTAGGAATCACAGGCGAGCCGTTTATAATGCACCAAAAGAAGAATACGAAAAGTTGAGTGTAGTGCCCCCAGGCATTAATCACACGCAATGTCCCGAATATCTTTTGAAGGCGGCGATAGAATCCTGGGACAGGGCTTTGGAACTGGGTGAAAGATACGGATACAGAAATGCACAGGCGACATTAATAGCACCTACAGGAACAATCAGCTTTGTAATGGATGCTGACACAACTGGAGTAGAGCCTGACTTCGCTTTGGTTAAATTCAAGAAACTAGTTGGTGGAGGATACTTCAAGATCGTTAACAAAAGTGTCGAACCCGCTTTAAGAAATCTCGGATATACGGAAGATCAGATAAATGATATACTCAGGTATCTTGTAGGTAGCAACAAGCTTGAAGGCGCGCCTTACATTAATCCATTTACACTCAAGAGAAAAGGATTCACAGATGATGACATATCCAAGATGGAAAAGTTGCTACCAAGCTCATTGGATTTATCATTCGTTTTCAATGTAAACACTCTTGGCAGGGATTGCTTGGAGAAATTAGGAATCAGGGAATCGCAGTACACAGAACCAGGCTTCAATTTGTTGAAAAGTTTGGGATTCAGGGACGATGAAATAGACGCAGCCGCAGAATTTATTTGCGGGGTACAGACTATAGAAGGAGCGCCGCACCTAAAGACTGACCATTATCCTATTTTTGACTGTGCGAACAAATGCGGGAAGAAAGGGGAGAGATACATCAATTACATGGCGCATGTCTACATGATGGCGGCTGTGCAACCGTTCCTGTCCGGAAGCATAAGCAAGACAATCAATATGCCAAATCATGCGACGGTGGATGACATCAAGAAAGTTTATTTTGAATCATGGAAACTTGCTTTAAAGTCGCTTGCACTTTATCGCGATGGAAGCAAAGTCATACAGCCGCTTTCAGTGTTCAAGCAGCAGAAAGAAGAAACTAGAGGGCCTGTGAGAAGAAGGATGCCGGCAGAAAGAAATGCCATAGCACACAAATTCAGGGTTGGCAATCAGGAAGGATACCTGCATGTTGGGTTGTTTGAGGATGGAACGCCCGGTGAATTGTTTATTACTGTCGCCAAGCAGGGCAGCACGATGAGGGGGCTGTTGGATTCTTTTGCGCAAGCCATATCCATTGGGATACAGTATGGCGTGCCGTTGAAGGTCTGGATCAGCAAGCACATCAACAACAGGTTCGAGCCTATGGGATGGACCGACAATCCGGATATACCTGTCGCCAAGTCCATCATGGATTATATTTTCAGGTGGATGGCGTTTAGATTCCTTCCGAAGGATGATTTGAATGAATTGGGGTTGCTGAATGGCGGGAAGACGCTGGTTAACGGCGAGACGGAAGAGGTGGAGAGCCAAAGCCGGGAAGTGGCCAAATTGTCTCAGTTTGTGGAAAAGGAGAAGGAAGATTACAAGTATGATCTGTCTGGCGATGCTCCTGCCTGCTACGAGTGCGGCGGGATGATGGTTAGAAGTGGCTCTTGCTATGTTTGCACTTCATGCGGTGCGACTAGCGGATGCTCTTAAGATTTTAAAAATGTATTAACCCTACTGGGAAGAGAATCCAAATAAGTTTCCTGTTCTGGTGTTTGATCAGATCGACAGAAAGAAACTGCATGTACAAGTCGATTTTTCACGCAGTCATAAACTCCAATGTCACCTTCTATCAGTAAATTACTGCCGCCATCTTTTGAAGGATATGTTGAAACTATTGCTACCGGCTGGTATCTCCGTGTACCAAAGTGCAGAAAGCCTTTTACCCTTTCCTTTAAACTGGTATGTTTCATCACTTCATTTAATTGTCTTCTGGCAAGTCCTGAAGGAATTGGAACATACGTAGTCGTGCTAGGTGTGAAGATAACAGATCCACCGCTTAGATTTCCGAGAACTTCAAATAACATACCCTGACTCCACCTTGTCGCTATCCTACCGTCTTCCAATTCGCACATAATTAACCTACTGTTGCAATATTAGTTCCAAACAATTTACCTAACCCTAATCCAATGAAATAGCCTGTTCCTGCTGCAACTGAACCTATTATCGCCAGTTCTATACCACTAACAAACCAATTACCAACAGTAATCTTAGCCTTCACTACACCTACAATGAAAAGAACCGACACACACAACACCAAAGAAACTATTATCGCATTTGTCACAGTTAACAAATTGAACAAAGCGAATGGTATCAAAGGGATTAAAGAACCGATTAAAGTCGCAACAAAAACTACCGCCGCACTTTTCAATGGCGATCCACCGAACTTAGGCGAGAGATTCAATTCTTCAGTCATCATCGTATCAACCCAAACTTTCTTGTCGGATGTGATAACCTTCACCACATCATTCAACAGCTTCCCCTTGAACCCCTTCTTTGCATATATCTCGCGTATTTCTTCTATTTCATGCTGTGGAATCTTTTCAACCTCCTCTTCTTCCAGAGATCTTTCTGCATTGTAGTAATCTTTATCAGCTTTTACTGACGTGTAAGCTACAGCCGCCATCGAAATTGTTTCAGCGAATGTCGCAGCCAATCCAGCAACCAAAATCACAAAAGGATTGTTTGTTGCACTAGCCACACCCAAAGTAACACCAAGAACATTAACCAAACCATCCTGCCCGCCGAGAATAATATCACTTATCCCCTTGCCTTTGAAGTGCTGCTCATGCTGGGATACAGCGTGCCTTTTATATTCTTCCTCTGGCTTCATGCAAACCCGACCGCTAATGAAATTTTGGATGACAAGTTTATATGCCTATTTCTTGCTGTAAAAGTAAACCGCCACGCAGGATACGATATAACTGCCAACAATCAAAATGGCGATGTCCAGTACTAGCGATGACGTTAAAAAACTTTTGGAGAAATAATCTAAAAACAACAAAGGCAGACCAAACAGCTTTGCAACAACTATTTTTCCAAGTGTCACTTTAAAGAATTCGAACATGCTATCACTAAACAAATATTTTGAAAATCGGAGTGATAAACGTAAATATGCTCTTTTGCAGCAGCCACAGAACGGAAATGATTGTAATGGCACTTACTGAAAATATATCAAAGCTCACAAGAAGCATGTATATCCCAATGATTATATCAATCCTGCTCGCCAAATCGTGAAGAAAGAAAATCGCGCCCTTCAGAATTATGTATGCCGCGTGATAGACAACAATTTCTGTCGAAAACCATCCTAAAGCGACATGCGTAGCCAAAACAAATGCGGTAACTGCATCCAGAATTGTCAAGATTTTATCGAGTACCATAAGGGATAAATTCAACTGTCAACGATAAAAGGATTACATTGAGTTGAGTATAGACCAAAGTCCCTTACCGAGAAGAAGCAAACCGAAAACCCATAAGAGTGAAATGGACTTGTCAAAGAAAACAAGCAACAGTGCGAAGCCGGCAACCACGTCTATCCAACCGAGTATATCCACATAAAATCTTTTACGCAGGCTGTCAAAAACAGTCCACACACCTTTTACAAGAATTACCACACCAAAATAGAATGCTGCAAAATTGAATAAAGATATAGAACTGAATATTATAAGCAAGCCGCCAATGACATCGGCCAATGCTATTAAAAACAGCAGTGTTTCAAATGGGACAGTCCCACCTAAAATAATATAATACAGACAATCTTTATAAAGCGTTAAACCAGCAGGCTTTGGGGGTCTTGTAATTTCTGAATTAGCAAGTTTAAAAATCTCGTAGCATAAGCTCCGTCTGCAACTCTGTGGTCGAAAACTAGCGATAGTGGCAAGACTTTCCTAATTTCAATTTTTCCTTCTATAACAAGCGGTTTGTCGTATATCCTGCCAACACCCAGAATAGCAGACTCGGGATAGTTGATGATTGGTGTGGCATATATGGCACCTATGCTTCCATAGTTTGTAATCGAGAAGGTCCCGCCGCGCATGTCATTCAAATCCAACTTTCTATCCCTCGCCTTATCTGCGAGATTCTGCAATTCCTTGGCTATATCCAAAATACTTTTCCTGTCGGCATATTTTATCACAGGGACAACCAATCCCTCGCCATCGACATCAACAGCAAAACCGATATTGTAGTATTTCTTCACGATAATGTCCTCATTCTCCTCGTCCAATGTCGAGTTCAATAGCGGGAATTCTTTCAACGCAGCAATGATGGCCTTCATGATGAACGGCATGTAGGTGAATTTTATCCCCTCTTCTTGCACTTTAACTTTTTCCTGTTCCCTCAATTGTACAAGTGCATTAACATCAGCCTCATCCATCGTTGTTACATGCGGTATGTGCCTTACAGATTCTGTCATATGTTTTGCAATGGCTTTCCGTATGCCTTTCAACGGCATGTGGTCGACGTATCCCCACATGTCGTACTTCTTCGTGATTTTTATCGCCGAAGTTTTTTCTTCTGACGGCACTTTTGTTTCAGAAAATCTTTTCACATCGTCTTCAGTTATCCTTCCTTCAGGTCCTGTTCCGGTAATTTTTGTCATAGCGACATTCAATTGTTTTGCAAGGCTTCTTACTATCGGGGTCGCTAATACCTGCACCTCCGGCGTAATAGGTTTTGTAATAATAAGTTTAGGTTTAATTTCCTCTTCAGGAGCTTCCTCAAGATAACCAACTGCGCCAGCGGCTGTGAATTTAGGACCTTCTTTCTTTTCTTCGACTTTTTCTCCCTCCTCGCCGATAACAAACAAAACTTGGCCGACTTTTACTGTTTCACCTTCCTTAAAATTAATCTTGAGAACAGCACCAGAATAAGGGGATGGTATTTCCGCAACTGCTTTGTCTGTCTCTACTTCACCAACAACTTGATGCTCTTCTACCTTGTCGCCTTCTTTGATGTGCCATCTGACAATCTCGCCTTCAGTTACTCCTTCGCCGATGTCAGGGAACTTGAACTCTTTCAGCATAATGATTTTTATTCACCAGATAGTTTCTATTAACCCAGAATTTTTTATTTCTTCGTCTTTAGTTATAAGCTTACTATTTAACAATTTAGAGGTAGCTACTATGATTCTATCATGAAGTTCTGTCATTTTAATTGTTGGTAATATCTTCAAAACCTCAAAATTAAATGAAACGGGAATAAAATTCAAACTTATTTTAAACTTAGTTAGCAATTCCTTCATATCCAGCGATATCTTACCTTTGTCCGATAAATACAAACATTCGGCTAAAGCAATGGTAGGCACATATATAACATCTTCCCCATTTTCTACAGAAGTAAAAATTTCATCGGCTTTCTTAGACAGTTTTCCTGTCAAATAGTATACCCAAGAATGAGCATCTGCAACATATGGCATTCTTATCCTATTTGAATATAGAACTCTTTGCTTCTTTAAGACTTTTCTCCAATTCCTCGTCTGATACTAGTTGTTTAGCCACTCCCTTAAACGAAACATTTTTCTTAGGCAATTGTTTGGACTCCATTATCATCACCTTGATAACTTTCAGCTCCTTTTCTATCTTCTTTAATTCTGGGTAGATGTTCTGTTTCATAATTAACTATTTGAGACAGATTATTTAAATCTTATTTCGCCTTCAGTTACTCCTTCGCCTATGTCAGGGAACTTGAACTCTTTCGGCATTTTACCTTAATTTTGTTTGTTTTGCAAGATAGAAAAGTATTTGTGAATGTGATACGTATCACATTGCACGAAGGAGTTCGTGCTGATTTTCGACATACCTAAAGACCGGCACAAGGTTGAAGTCAAAATTTGGCGAGATTTAAACAAGCACAAAGCAAAAATGATGCGGCATTCTGTTTGGAAACACAGTGATTTATCAAAATTAATAGACATAGCAGCTTTCATCAAGAAATCTGGCGGAAGTGCAACTATTCTGGAAGAGAAATTAGTTTTTTAGCTCATCCACCGACAATCATTTTTGCTACAAAAATAGCTCCTATAGTCCACAACATTCCTCCGCCAATATCTCCAACCCAATGTTGCTTAACAAATACTGTAGAAATTGCAATTAGTCCACCAAAAGCAAAAAATAACCAACCTATCTGAGAAAGACTTTGCCATAAATAAAATCCACATATAAGTGAATAGTACACATGACCACTGGGAAAAGCATTTGTTACATTATCGTGTTTGTAAACCCATTTCAGTAGTTTTGTAAATAAATCTTTACCTTTAAGATACGGTCTTCGCATTCCGTTAGGAATAAAATACCAAAATATTGCGGCGGTAATATTCGCAATAATTAATGCCGTTAGTAGCTCAGTAAAAATTACCTTTCCTAAAGAAAAAATGACCGTGCCAGCTACAAATGGATAAACAGCTAAATATGAAATGACAAAAACTGGAAGAAGTGGAATAAAATGGTCAAAAGGAGTTTCGAAAAAATATTTAGACTTCCTTGCATTTAATGGGTAGTAAAGAAATACACTTAATAGAAATACAGATAAAAGTACCGTCTCGTAAATCATATACTCATTTCACTTTCTTTTATATAACCAGCAATCAACTTTGCAAGGGGTTTCAGGTTCCCGTTCTTCTGCGCTTCTTCCAAACTGTTGTAATATTTCATCCTGTCCTTATTTTTAATGTCGATCATCGGAAAGCCTCTCTTGCGAAGGATGAAGTTCAGCAAAAGTCTGCCAGTTCTCCCGTTACCATCCCGGAACGGGTGTATCGATTCAAATGCAGCATGAAAATAAGCCGCGATAACAACAGGATGGTATTTGTCTTTATTCACACCATGCCATTTCATAAGAGTCTTAAACTCACCCCCAACTTTTTCTGGGGGCGGCGGCAGGAAATCAACTCCCCTTATTGCCACTTGGACATCCCTGAACTTTCCAGCATATTTCCAAAGTATGTTGTGCATAAGCTTTTTGTGCAATTGTAGCACAAACCTTTTTGTGATATCACCACTATAGTTGAGCATGAAATCGAACGCGTCCTTATGGTTTTCAACTTCTCTCACCTCTGTTATTGTCTTGCCTTCTGGGACAATTTTATCAAATAATATAAGTCCTGTTTCTTGGAGAGTAACAGACGAGCCTTCTATGGCGTTTGTATCATACGTGAATTCTGTTATAAATGATTCGTAATAGTTTTGCCACACTGATTTTGGAATTTTTTGTTTTGATTTCTGATGCGCATGCTTTATTTTTTCTAGCTCAATAATTTCCTTTTTTGTCAGAAGGGACAGTAGAGGGTCGTATAGTTTTCTTGCTTCCCCTACTTTTGCGATCAATTGT
>CAYXOT010000002.1:0-15174 GCA_964466985.1 uncultured archaeon | reverse complement strand
TCAATTGCTTGGACCGTAGTTTCCATGCCGTCAGGGCTTAACTAAGTGCCATTCAATTTTGAGATAGGTTCTAGTTAGCTAGCCCGAATGTGCAATATTGTATATGTACATTGTGGCAGCCAAAGGCATTTTTGTCATTTTGTGATTGGTAAGCACAAGCTTCGCTTCTCCATCAATGACAACACGATAATTGTGCCAGCAATTTGGTATAAGTTGGAGTTCACCCGTTTTCGTGGACAGGTTTTAATTGGGGCGTGTATACCGCCCGGTGATAGAGCCATTCATACGTCATTGGTGAATGATAGTCGATCGATGAATGCTGTCGATGAGGGTTGTACCAGCTTTCGATTAACTCAAACATGGCCATGCGAGCTTCTGCGTGATTCCGGAAGTAGCGCCGGTCCAGGAGCTCGCATTCCAACGTGGCAAAGAAGCTCTCAGCCAGGGCGTTATCGTGGCAGTCGCCCACCGAGGGTTTGATGCCGGCCTCCTGGCAGCGCTTGCCGAAAGCCAGCGAAGTGTACTGCGTGCAGTGATCAGAATGGTGGATGACGTTCTCCGGCCGGCGTTGCCAGAGCGCCATCTCCAGCGCATCCAGAATCAACTCCGTACGCAGGTGATTGGCCATGCACCAGCCCACAACGCGCCAGCTGAAGGCATCCAGCACGATGGCGAGATCCAGAAAACCGGTCCAGGTCGGAATGTTGGTGATGTCCACCACCCACAACTGGTCCAGTGCCATCACCGAGAAATCCCGTTGCACCAGATCCGGAGCGCCGGCCGCCTTGGCATCGCGCACCATCGTCGTGGTTTCCTTACGCCGGGAAACCCCCTGCAATCCCGCGGACCGCATCAGCCGGGCGATCGTTTCTGTCCCACCCATTCCCCAAGCTCGCGCAGGTCACGAAGGATCCGCGCGCGCCGTAAGTGCCCTTGGAACGGCCATGAAAGGCCCGGACCTGCGGGCTCAGCTCCGTATCCCGAAGCGCCCGTGCCGAAGGGGTGCGCTGCAGCCAAGCATAATAACCACTGCGCGAAAGCCCCAGCACACGGCATTGCTTCGCCACGTCGAACTCGACCTGATTTGTCTCACGAATCGGAATCCCGCCGCGGGTCGATTCGCTCTCCCTGGCAAACCAGGCCGCGGCTTTTTAAAATCTCCAGCTCCACCTTGAGCTGCTTGTTCTCCCGGCGCAGCCGCCGCAGTTCTTCGCGTTCCGCCATCGTCAGGCCATCGGCACGCCGGCCTTCATCCCGGTCTGCCTGGGCCACCCAAATTTGCGTAAGCTTCCCCGTCAAGTAGACAGTTCATAAGTAGAGTTTTTCTGGTTTTGGGTTAAATAGGCACAGGGTGATAACCCATCCAATGCATCATGAGGCCGTTGTTCGTTGTACTGCACGAGCCAGTCGGCTGCGATCTCCCGCACCTCGGCCAGGGTGCGGAACAGATACAGATTTAATACCTCATTCCGGTACGTGCAATTGAAGTGTTCGATGAAGGCGTTCTGGTTGTGCTTCCCCTGTTGTATATAGGGAATGAGCACGCCATGGTGCGTCATCCAGTCCACAAATTCCTGGGCCAGGAACTCCGGGCCGTTTTCAACCCTCAGCACATCGGGCAGACCATGTTCCTGGCGTAGCCGTTCAAAGACCCGGATGAGCCGCGGGGTGCGAAGCGACGTATCAATGTTCAATCGCTAAAGTCTCCCGATGATAATCGTCAATTAGAGTAAAGGCCCGAAAGCCCGGGCCACGGTACAGCGCATCACTCATAAAATCAACCGACCACACCTGGTTGAGGCGCTCCGGTACGGTGAGTGGAATCGCCTCGCGGGAAGGAAGCCAGCGCTTGGTCAGGTGCAGCTGATTGAGCCTCAGGGCGTGGTACACCCGGTAGAGGCGTTTGTGGTTCCAGGGATATCCCAGCGCCACACAGCGGTCCACGTACTTCCAGAACCACCAGCGCGGATGGGCCTCCACCAATGCATTTAATACAGCAATGACTTCCGCATCCCGCTCTTGCCAGTCCACTGGCGCCCGGTACTAGGCCTAAGTCGATAATTCCACACAGCCACGCCCGCACTGAACCGGTAATCCATGCCCTGTCTTCAGCTCCACCACCTCCGCCCGCCTCCCCTACGGGCTCAGAGCTTTTTTCAATCAGATCCTTCATCGGCCGGTTCTCCAGGGCAAGGCCGGCATACCTCTGCTTGAGTTTGCTATTCTCCGCCTCCAGCTCCTTCATGCATTTCAAATCCGAGGCTTCCATGCCATCGCAACAATCTGTGTCTCGGTAAATCACGTGTGTTTCATATAAGCCTCCTGACGTGATCTTGCCAGAAAACTCTATCCCCGATCCGTCTCTTTTTATGGGAAGCTTACGAACTGATAAGAAAGTACCAAAAACTGCATCTGTATAAAAGGTATATGAAATGTGTAATCTGACAACCATAGTTGTCGGTACAAAGTAAATATCATCATCTTCTGTCAGGTTCAATAGCCTTTCCTAATCTTAATTTTATACTGATATTGCTTTTTTGAATCCCTTATAACCACGAGGATATCGTAGTAAACGAAAACCTAAACCAAAAACAACAGCAGCAAAACTAACGACAAATATTTCTTTCAGCAATAAATCTTTACAAAAGCCCGAATTATCTTTGAAGACAGAAGGTGTTTTCCTTGAAGAAGTTCTTACCACAACATCCTCTCCGAACATTGTCGGTTTACAAAATATCTCAGAATAGTTTATCGATAAAAACTCACATACTTTTTTCATGACAACATTTGTGTCAGAAACGAGCTGCTCATAAGATATAAACAGCGTGTCATTTCGACCAAAATACTTACTTTGCTTTATAAGAACTAACCACGGATCAATTGCCTGTTTACAAAGCATCCGCAAAGAAAGTTTTACACCTTTACGCCTTCTTTGTCTGAAAACAGACCTAGAAACGAAAGGCGGATTCCGTACCAGCATAAGAATCTTTGAGTCTGGAAACATTTTTTTCCAGTCAGATAAAATACGATCAGTATCTCCTCCAACTTCTTTCACAGCCCAACCTTGATACTCAAAAGGTGGATGAGGTGAACTTTCGATTGCTGCTGCTAAATCAAGATCAATTAAGTCGCGTAGTGATTGTATTGTGATTGATCTATTCTCAAAAATATCCGTATAAGAATTTTTATTAAAACCTGAATGTGATTCGTTTTTTAACTTATTCTTTTTTTTATATTTATCAACTAAATGCTCCTTCTTCTCCCAAGTTGGCCAAGTAAACCATTTCATTTTAAGTTCTGTAGGATAAACATATATCTCGCCACCATCCATCAGTCTCTGAAACAATGTTGTTCCACTCTTTCTTGGTCCATAAATTAATACACGATTATTTAGATTCTTCATATTTCAGGATGAAGCTATAAATCCAAATGTTACCAAAAACTCAAATAAAAAAACGATTATAGTCCACTACTTCCGCACATTAATAATCCTTTAGTTAATGCCAAAATTTAATAAACCACCCATAAACGCTCATCAGCCCGATGTAGTTTAGGGATACGACTTATAACACCGGCTTTCAGCCATAAATTAAGAGGGTTCAATAAATCATCTTTATCAAGTATTGGGAATTTCTGATGCGCCCGCTTAATTCTCTTACCACCATCCCGTATAAAGTGTCCAACTCTTTTAATTTTCTTCATGATTTTGACTAAAGGTTTTTGGTTGTAATTAAAACCGACGATATCTATAAATGGCAGATCTAACATCTCTAGTTTATCTAAAATAACATCGCTTGCCAGTGGCGGTTCTATATTACGTATATATTTACTGAGTTCTGACCTCTGTTTTGTATAACAGTGACGTATTTTTTTATCGTCCATTCCTATAATTTCTTTTACCATCAAGCTAAGCTCTCTTGCATTATTCACACGAATACTTACAGCATCACTCTGATTAAAAAACTCACTTTTAGGCACAGGTGTATAACTGAAAACAGGACGATCAAGCAAAACACCTTCTATACCTGTTGTACAACCAGTATGTAAAACTGCCTCTGCTGCCAACATCCAGCAGTTAGCGTTACGCTCAAAATGAACTTCTACACCTTTGACGTTTTCTGCCCATGATTTCCACACATTATGATTTTCCACAGGATGAGGTCGTATTATAATTCGATCAAAAAAACTATAATTAGAAAAATCCTCAAGTAAAGTTTGTAAGCCAATCATCTGATGGTGTTTGTATTTAATTTGTCTTCGAACGTACGCTTCATGCTCTTCATTATTTATTAAACCTCCTTCTTTTAACGCTGTGACGATATCCTTTCCGATTTGGAAAGGGTTTGACCGCCCGAAGTTTGTATTAACAAGCAAGAAACGACCGAAACGTTCGCGCAAGTTCCTCGCTTCAGATTCATATACAGCACGCCATTTTGGCAAAAGAGTATCGAATCTTGGATTACCAGATTCTACAACACGATCCGCATACTCTGGACGATAATGGCATACATCACTCGCATTACGTGGCCCAGATGCAAAATAGATATCTATGTGCTTAAGTGATTCTGGTGATGCTTTTCTCTCGCAATATTCCTTACCGTCCACATAAACGACATTCTCTTCACAGAGATTTGCCAAGTGAAATCCAAGTTGCCTGAGTTTACATAACCTCTGAACTTTCTTTCTTGGTAAACCAATTTCCATATAGACTCCCTGGCAATGTTCAGCAGATATCCAATAAAGCATGTCAGACCTGACGCCTAATAGCACGATCCATCCCCTTTCGACAGCGCGTGTAGTGAGTAGAAGCTTTCCAAGAAGTTCCCGACTCTTTGTCTCAATGGGTAAGCAGAGTAGTCGTCTAAAATTCATGATTTTAGGTAAAATAACAAATTCAACAACACAAAATCTTTACTATAATTAAGCTAATTAATGTATTAATTATTTGAAGTAATATATGAAACTGCGCCGAAAGGAAAGCGATTACAATTGTGCCGTGGAAGAGCATAAGTGTCAGATTGCCTTAGTGGCAAGGTTATGTCGACATCAGCCACTGCAAAAGCAAAAGGGCACCCTACTTCAGCAGCGATCCTTTCACTTACTGGTGTAAAAGCATCTCTGTTGCCATGTGCATAACAGAAACCCCAATTACGATCTCCGCCAAAAGATTCAACCACATTACATGATTGAAGGATTTCTTGTTCTTGCTGGCACTCATCAAGAAGACTAAGCACGGCATGGGTGTGTCCATGTGGGCCAACACCCATTCCTGCCTTTACCAATTTTCTAATTCCTGCCGCATCAATATAAAATGAATTCCATGCTGGAGGTGTGCCATCAAATGCGAAATTAAAGAACTCACCCAAAACTTCACGTCTTTCTTCAGGTAGGAGTTGCCAATTAAACAGACGCTTCACAAAACGGGTGTCATCCAAAGATATTTGGTCGCAATAAGCCTTAATACCATAAGGGAGGGTGCGCACGTGTTTAATAAGTTCAGGAAAGTTTTTTCTTAACCACTGTAGTGCCATCTTACCACCTAACCTACCCACAGCCAAATGAACCTTATGCACATCTAAGTAGCTCTCCTCAATCAAAGGAAAAGAGGAAACATAAAATAATCCCCAAAAGCCACGCTTTTGGATCTCAGGCAGAACATAGTCCACATGGTCACGTAGACCATCGTCGAAAGTCAGTAGCACACCTTCTGGAACTTTACCTCCACTCACCCATTGTTCAAACTCTATACGGCTCACAATTCCGTATTTCTTCGTAAACCAGTCCATCTGTCTGCGAAAATCATCAAAATGCAAATAAGGAAAGTGTGGCAAACCGTACGTACCACACTGAACATAGTGATATATCACAGCCTTCATTTTTTACTCCTACTATACTGATTCTCATTACCGATATATTTCATGCCGTTCTGATTCGTGAATAAGCTCATCCACTAAAAATCCATATCCACGGTTATGCAATTCATCACGAACGGCGTACCAAAGATTTGGACTCAATACTTTGCGCCATACGCCTACGCGACTGCAAGTCAAAGGTTGAGACAAACGACGTAGAGTGGAACTCTCTTTTCCTGTAACTTTTTTGACAAGTTCATATTCGTTATTTTGTCCCTTGAATTCATCAATACCTGGTTCCCAGGGTTCGCCAAGAAAAGAGAGTATACGCACCATTACCGATCTCGGTCTAGTTACTAACTCTTCATACCTCAGTTCAAAGTAGGCTGAATGACTACCCCCTTGATCTCTCAACCAATTTCGAGCTATTCCAACAGTTGCACACCAACGATCAGCAAATTCAATTGGCTCTGTCCATTTGTTAATCTCAATCATAGAGGCATACACATCCCTAGGATCTCTTACAACATGAAGAACTACCGCATCTGACCAATTACACAAAATTCTATCAATAACACCTACATTGCCAGGTGTTTTCTCTATCCAACGCTTCTTTCCCTGCTTTCTTGATTGCGCGGACATAAAATTATCTAAGAATATTTCAGTACTATTACTACGAATTGCTATTTCTTGTATTTCATGATTAGGAATATCAAAAAACTTCGCCATCCGTGCCAACCAATTGTTCTTGGAAAACATATCATCCCAATTTACTGAGAACCAATAGGTTTCTAAACCAGAGTAAAGATTTGAATGACGACCAAGCATTGCACGTAGGAGAGTCGTACCCGACTTAAACATGCCACCAATAAAGATTGGTCTAGCAGCATGGTATATTAACAAATTCAAAATCTCCGCTAGTGAAAGATTGGTGAATCGATGATTATGGAGATAGTAGCATATTGCTGCTTGAAATAATTACCTTTCAAAGTGATAAGTTAGAGAATCTGTTGTAGACAGCAATACAACAATTGCGGAAAAATAGAACGAACAATCTTTTCTTTTTTAGTTTCTAGTAGTGAAAATTCTGGCTTAATTACCAAGCGCTTCTAACAATATATCTATGTTTCTACTTCCCCAAGCAAGGACTTAAGTAATAAAAGATCCAATGGACCATCTAGATTAATACTCCGCTCCACAGGCATTACATATGGAATACATTTTTTTGGCAAAAAACTGTGTTCACGGCAAACCGCCTCAAAGGAGGCAAGATAGAAGGCCCCATTAAGTACATAAACCTCAGGTAAGTTCTGACGGGGAACATCTGGCTTTGTCCCGAGATAGGAGTGCAACCATCCGCTTTCGATCACCATAAATTTATCGGGATGTGGTGCATCATGGCGTACAACACTAACTATTGCTTCTGCTTCAACATTCAATTCTAGACATTCGCAAATGTCTTTGAGATCTTCAATAGTGCGCAATGGCGTTGTAACCTGCATTAGAAGAAGATATCCACCGTTTATTCCAGCGTCATTGATAAGATGCATTACTGCATCAATAGTTCGTGCCCTCGGTGTAGCTAACTGTGCGGGGCGCAAATTAGGTGGTGCTACCCCATGTGCTTCCGCGATCGCATACATTTCTGGATCATCTGTAGTCACAAATACACGGTCAACGCGGTCTGACTCGCGGCATTGGCGAATCGCCCGTTCAAGCAGCGTTTCACCTTCAATGCGATAAAGATTCTTGCCTGGCAATGTCGTAGAACCACCGCGTACAGGAATGATTGCTGTAAGCTGTTCATTACGTACCATGAATATATTCCATCTTTTCCTTAAGAATTAAGGTATAGGTAATTTAAAGACTTGTCAGTGTTAATAGTCGCTTTTGCGAGAAAATCAGCAATGCGCTTCCCTGCTTGGCCATCACCGTACAGGAACGAGGTTTCGTAGCGTCCATGAACAAGTTGCTTGCGTATAGCTGTCTCAATCTCAGATGCATCATAAGCGACATCAATTACATTGGGTCCACGTTCACGGCCACGCTGGCGTGAACCGATATTTACACATGGAACACCAAGAAAAGCGCCCTCTCGCAATCCTGAGGAAGAGTTGCCCACAATACATTGTGCGTTTTTAAGCAAGCAAGCATAATCTTCCACGGAAAAGTTTCGGTAAAAATGCAGGTAATCTGGCTGATATCTTTCCCTGAAAACTCGAAGTCCTTTGGCCACGTCATCCGAACCGGCGTCAATATTTGGCCACATCCACACAACTTGCATTCCCTCCCGACCGAAGTGATTTACCGCCTGAAGTGTCTCATTAATTTGATCAAAACCACGACCATATTCCGTAGTCACAGGATGTTGGAGAACGATAATGTAAGGCTTATTTGGACTCAGATTTGCACCAACGCCTTTGTATTTTACAAAAATATCCGGTGGGAGTGATAAGTCGATCTCTTTTAAGATGTCTAATGATGGACAGCCCGTGAGATGTACAGAGGTAGGATCTTCACCCATGCGAATTAGGTAATCTTTGGCTCGTTCTGTCGCTGGAAAGTGAAGATGGGAGAGTTTAGTCACTGCGTGTCGCACACATTCATCGATCGAGCCACTGATCTCGCCGCCTTGTGTGTGTGCTACCGGGATATTCATATAGCTGGAAGCAATGGCGGTTGCAATAGTCTCAAAGCGATCAGCAACTGTTAATACAACATCCGGGCAAAGGCGTGCTAAGTGAGTCGCGAGTTCTACAATTCCTAAGCCTACTGACTTGGCCATTGTTACCGGGGTTTCACCTTCAACGATAGAATGTATAATGCTATCCGGTTCGAACCCATCCTTCCGTATGAGATCAATAACTGAACCAAAACGGTAGAGTAAAGCCGATGCCCCAACCACCAATTGCAGTTCTAACCGTGGATGATTTTGTGCTGCCCGAAGAAAACTTTTTATCCTGCCGTAATTAGCGCGGCTATTAACTACCACACATATCTTTCTTTTTGTACTCATTCACTATCTATGTCTAGATCATCCCACGTTAAAATACGATCAGGCGTAACACTTCTTGCCAATCGGCGGCCAATAACCTTTTCCTCAGCATCCACCGAAATGCCACCAGCGGGTTTTTTCGGAACCAGCATACCAGGAGCCAATACTGTACCCGCAGGTAGCGATTTTATGGGGGCTAGACTCTTACCAAATACATTCCTAAGGTCACCCAAACGGGCGGCAATTTCATCTTTGTCGACTGGGTTTTTATCCATAAGTGCAAATGCATCCCTGGCCCGGCATAAGATTGCCAGTTCTTCGAAGGTAACCGAGGACTGTATATCCGGACCGAACATACCTCGATGAAAAGTCACGTGTACTTCCAATAGGTTCACACCTCTGGCCATAGCGGCTAACCCAGGATAGATCATACCACTGTGGTCTGACAAACCTACAGGACAATGAAATTCACGTCTCAAATCTTCCAACACGTTAAGGCCAACCTCTTCCAGTGGAGTTGGATACGCAGCAGTGCATTGAAATAGCGCAATAGTTGCGCCAATATTATGGAGCCACGTAACCGCCTCACGGATTTCTTTCCAACTAGCCATACCTGTACTAAACAGAATCGGAGCACCTGTTGTTACCATAGCTTCAAATAGTTGGTAAGAACGAAACTCACCAGAACCTACTTTCCATGCTTGCATACCAATTCGTTTTAGCAGCTCAACCGCATCTAATGAAAATGCTGAACTGAGGAATACCAAACCCTTCTCGCCGGCATGCATTGCCAACTCTCGCCACTGCTCATAGGTGAATTCCATACGTCGCCAATATGCTAGACGTGTGTCGTCCTGTCTAGAGAAATTCACGCGGAATGGCTCATTAAGAGTGGATTCCGCATCTGCTATATGAGTCTGAAATTTAATTGCATTAGCACCAGCTTCAGCGACAGCATCAATAAAGGCATGCGCCATCCCCAAAGAGCCATCATGAGCTTGCGCCACTTCTGCAATGATAAATGTTGGCCGTTTAGGGCCTATTTCTTGTCCGCCTATCCTGATGATCTCTTTTGATGTCATTATAGTCAATGCATAAGATGCAAAATACAATTTTTGAATTAAATGTTATGTACAGCCAGTTCATCGACACCATTAATCATCTGCCATCTACTTTGCATCAGGAAAACACAATTTCGCATCACGCTTCCGTTTGCCGTCTAGTATAAAAACCGAAAAAACGTATATTACATAACTTTCTATTGTAAGGATTAATATAAAGATATGATTACTACAATTTATATACATAGTGATAACAGCTTCTCGTATAAAGGAGCACAATAATTATACAAACAACTTTTTTCGTGATCGTCTAACACATTGACACGCCTCCCATCCTTAAAAGATGTATTTCTTCCGCATGGTCGTTTATTGAAGGTTGGTTTTAATAATGAATCGTCAAAATCTAATTTAATAATCTTGCAAATTTCACTCATAACGCGCTTTCTATCAGACACAAGTGAATCATAGGTCAACATTACAACCTTACCTGGGTATCTTTTTATGTTTTGCTCAAATACAATTGCTTGCTTCTTATAACATTCTATGGCATTTTCCAAACTCTTATAAATTACTTTAAGGTGGTGGTGGCCCCACACAATACGACTACGAGTCTTTACTGATTCGTACCATGAAATTGGTTCCCTTAAAACATGGATAAAATAGCCGTCTGGATAATAGCTGAAAAATCTATCTACATTATCCGCCTTCACGCCAGTCCACGAGGCAAAAGCAGAACAATATTTTACCTCATAAGGCCACTGATAATTCAGCCAAGAGGAAAAAAACGAAGTAAACCAATAATTCATTACATCCCTACCATCATTTGGTTTACTAAGAGACCAAAGTGTTTCAAATAAAACATTAAATGCGTATATATCAAATATAAAAGGGACTCTATTTCCAACACCTTTGTCATAACATCCTTTCACGCCTTTCTCTATGACGCTCTTATTCGCTTGTATAAATTTCCTTGCTACCTCTTTATGATTGCATCTAGCCAAGGCGTCCATATCTGCGATAGATGTTTTATGTGAAGCAAATTTTAGTTCAGGTGGAAAAGCAGCAATACTATTATGCCCATCAAACAATTGGCTCATCAAGGTACCACCTGACCGAGATAGCTGAGATATAAATATAAGTGGGGTGTTAATAAAACAAAAGCGAGCGGCTTGTTCACACAGAACATTATATCTTTTCCCTGAAAACTGAAAATATAACTGAGCGATCTTGTTATGTCTGCTCAAAAACTTTGCTAATTTCGTATCCAGTAACATAGAATGAACTAATCATAAATAAGAAATGAAACACCGTTAATATCAAAAATATAAATATTGGTCGCTTAGGGCCTATTTCCTATCTGCCCATTATGAGAGTTTCCTTTGCTTATTTCTAAGTCTATCCACCAGATACACGTGCAAGTTTCTGGAACTCTGGGTTATTTCCGGCCAGTTCATCATAGCTACCTTCACCTATCAGTTTTCCACGATCCAATAAGAAAATGTAGTCACATTCACGTACGGTAGTAAATCGGTGAGCTATCATAATTACAGTCTTACGACCATGAAGTTCCTTCAATGCTTCCATTACAACCTTTTCGGTGACGCCATCTAAGGCGCTAGTTGCCTCGTCGAAAATCACTACGTCAGGATCATGATATAGTGCCCTGGCAATCGCTAATCTCTGGCGCTCACCACCAGATAAGCGTACACCGCGTTCGCCAACAACAGTTTCGTAACCGAGGGGCAGTTCTTGGTTAATAAATTTATCGATGTGTGCGATACGAGCAACTCGCTTAATTGCCTGTTTATCGATCTGTTCTTGTGGGACACCAAAAGCAATATTGGAAGCAATTGTATCATCAGATAGGTAAATAGATTGAGGCACGTATCCGAGCGTTTGTTGCCAAGCTAGAATTCGATGGCCAACTAATGGCTGATTATCAACTAATATCTGGCCACTAGTTGGTTCCAATAGCCCAAGTATGAGATCTGCTACAGTGCTTTTGCCGGCACCGGTGCTGCCAACGAAACCTACAAAACTACCGACGGGTATAGTAAGGGTAACACCTGAAAGTGCATATGAATCAGCACTAGGATAGCAGTAATTGATATCCTCCATCTTGATAGAATCTCGAAGATACAAAGGTTCAGGTTTCGTGTTAATAGTTGTTAAGCCCTCCTTTTGTGTCAGGTCATCGTAAAGCACATCCAGAGCTGGAATTGAGAATCGAAGCTGAGCCAGGTTCTTGAATGTTTCCTGGAATGCTGGCAATAATCTATAACTTGCAAAAGTAAAAAGGGCGATTAATGGTAATGCGTCCTCAACATTACCATCTAGCCCAATAAGAAAGAGCACAACAACAAGTACACCACCAAAGGCCACTGCCTGGATAGCCAAAATAGGTAATTCTGCTATGACATGGCTAGTGGCTTGGTGGCGGGCGAATCGCTTTGATGGCTCTCTGAATCTCTCCAGATATCCCTCTTCACGCCCCATCAGACGCAGTTCCTTAATGCCATTCAATGCCTCGGTAGCCAGAATAAAACGCTGTTTATTCGCATTCAAACGATCCTCACCTATTCGTTTTAGTAAACGGCGCGCTAATATATAGATAACAGCATAGGTGCCACCTAGCACGGTTGCCACAATAAGCGAGAACAGCGGTGCTACGAAGAGTAACAAGCCGAGTATGGCGAGTGAAACTACTGAGCCTGATAGCACTTTCATAGTGGGTATCAACACACCCTTAGCAACAAGTGTAACCTCAGTTAAAATAGATTTACTCAAATCAGCAGTATTACGTCCTAAGAAAAAAACATACGGCTGACGTAAGTATGCGCCCAGAAGTCGGCATGCCATAGAGTGGAGCCGCATACAAGAAAATTGTTGAATAGCATAAGTGGTAAGCGCCTTCAAGGAGAGGCTGGAGATAAATAAAGCTAATACCATCAGTCCTAAAAAGAAAAGGAAGCTTTCAGGGTTAGAAAAACCTAACCAATTATACACCGTTGCTAGGTACCAGTTTTTACCAATCACATTTGGATCTGATAACAGTGTGATGAATGGAACGATTGAGGCCACACCCATCATCTCCGTTAGCGCCATACAAAGCATTAGCAAAAAAACGAGTTTCGCTCTATGGAGTTCTCTTGGACTCATTAGAGAGCAGAGCTTATGTAATAAATTAATCATATAAGCTATATAATAAAATGGAGATCGATAGAACTATTTATATTTGATATAATGAATACTTTATAAATATTACTTAACATTTTTATACTGCACGTACCGTAAGTGCATATTGTCTGATGGGATCATCTTTATATAATTCATTGGCAAACTTTCGACGTACAGAATCAAGTACACGTGATTTCTTTTTAGGATTTACACAATTAGGACGAACAAAGCTAGCCATAAAGACTAATCTATCTTCTTTATTTTGACGACTTCCATAATGGAGGCATCGACTAGTATCAACCATAACACCTGTCCCTGCCTCTCCTACATTTTTAATTAACGTACTTCTAGAACAAGCTGAATATACCACATCATCATCATTCTTTAACTGGTTGTAACCAATTTTAGAAATGAACAACGAAGAGACATCGGCTGGTAAAAAGCATAAAGGGCCATTGTCTTCGTTAACATCATTTAGATTTAGAAAAATCTTAATCTGCCTTGTATCTCTATGGTCATAATGAAACTTTTGACTACTATTTATTGTTTTGTTTTTTGGTGACCAAAAAATAGCTAACTGGGTCAAACGAGGTACCTGTCCAAGATAAATACTAACAGGAGTCAGAAACTCATCGTGAAGCGCAAGCTCCAATATATCCGGATGCTCAAGTAGATCAGGAGTCGACATCAGGTTAATGGGAAATTCATTTGTACGTCTTAATTCAACTTCACCCAACCATATTTCTGCTAATTCCTTAATCCTAATGAATTTGTCTTTCAATTCAGGAATTATCCTAACATCAAATCGTGTCCAACCGACACTCACATCTATACTTAAACTGTATATTGAATTATCTAAAAGATGCTTTAAATATTTTTTTCCTTGCATCTCAACAGGAAAACGTAGTGTTGCTTTAAGATAACGTGTAAATTGGCGTTGCGCTAAATGTACATAACCCATAGTTACATCAAAATTCATAGTTCCGCCCTTAACACATTTCAGTAAAATAATAAAATCTATTTTGAATAAAATAAATATAAATACGTGTGCAAGTAACTATAGATAAACTACTGCATTACAGCGTTACATATCTAACCCGCATGGCTACATTTATCCTTCATACATCTAGTATATCCGGTTCTAAAAATTTGCGTTTAAACTATTCAAGCTTAGACCGATTATCGTTGGTACCAGAATCTTTTCTTTATCCACTATTGCAACAAGTTTCTGATAAGCTGATACAGGCTCGTTTAATTCCGTAAACAGTATAGCGTCATAATCAGGAACTTGATTAATTGATGTCCATATCGGTAGACCAAGAAATTTCCTCCCTTTACTTTCAGGAACATAGGTGCCTATGATCTTAATTTCATATTCTTGCGCGCGAATCGTTGCAATCTCAGCAAGATCAGTAATGCCGTAAAGAACAATTTGACTTAAATCCGCTTTTATACATTCTTTATAAATACTGTCACAGGACTCAGCCGCCCGCCTATAAAATCTAAGTGAAGTTGAAAGATACTGAGCCGTCAGGCGGCTTTTTTCTGCAAAACCCGTTGGAGTTAGGTAATACAGGTAACGATTGGCTGGTGCATGCTGAATTTTCAATAAACCCTTGCGCACGCAACGTTTGAGATAAGAATTAGTAAGACCCAGGGCAATGCCCAATCGATTAGCGAGGTGCCTTTGCGTGACATCGCTCTGTTCATCTATTGATTCCAAAATTCCCAAGGTGAGGAAATCTTGTTTTTCTTTATTGTTCATTTCATGAACAGTATAGCGAATACTGTTCATGAAATGAACAATAATTCAAATATCTTTATTATCATATAGTTACAAAAATATTGAGACTATAAATAACTGAGATAAGTTGCTCGTTTAAACCCCTTCACCAAATTCTTGCAATTATCCTACCTGGCCCGCCCCAGGTTTCACGTACAGATAGATAAGGTTGTATGATGAAACGGGAGGCAGACAATGGCAAGAAGAAGACATACCCGGGAGTTCAAACTAGAAGCGGTACGCCTGGTCAGTGAGCTAATGTCAAATCTGGTGTATGACCGTCATTGGTTCAGGCGGCCTTCCTGC
>CAYXOT010000001.1:0-15784 GCA_964466985.1 uncultured archaeon | reverse complement strand
TGTCTTCCCGCCAATTCACCTCTTCCAACAAAATCGGATCTAAAGTGTGAAGTAAGCGAATCGACTACTATAAGTTTAATCTTTTTCTCTTCAATCATTTCTGGGGCTTTTTCTACTAGCAATACCTGATGTTCTGTGTTAAAAGCCCTAGCGACGTAAATGTTTCTTAAAACCTTTTCCGGTTCTAGCTTTAATGCTCTGGCGATCTGAACAATTCGCTCTGGTCGAAAAGTGTTCTCCGTGTCGACAAATAGACACGCCCCGTCTAATCCGCCCTTATCTTTCGGCAACTGGACTGCTACAGCTAACTCGAAGGCTAGTTGACTCTTTCCCGAATTATGCGATATTATGTTGTTTGCCAAAAAGTTGTGGGTTTCTGGGACTTCCAAATCGTAGACTTTGCCGCCCAATGCAATTGTCGGTATTATATTTCGTATTTTTAGAAGATTGGACCACACTCTTGTAGTTTCTCTTTTATAGGTGAGAAGTAAATTTTCTATGTTTTCTTTTAATCTAAGCGTGTATCTTCCTATATTTTCATAGAATTTTACAATAGATTCTTTGTTTGTTATGTGCAGCCTGTAATGAACTAATGTCCTACCATCGTCGAGTGTCTTTTTATCAGAGTTTATCCAAGAGGTTATACCAAATTTTGTTAAAAGAATCTGGACATCTTCAAGAAGTCTTAAACTAGAACTACGCAAGTTTATATTCCTCGAATAATTAGGTAGAGTGTAAGTATATTTCCTGCTGCCTCGCACGTGTTCCCTTGTTCTTTCTGGCATATCTGAGTTTACATTTCCGCCTCCATCAAACAAAGACGCTAGAAAATGCACTACAACATTTTTCGGTGATTCAAAAATCTTATTTGATACAAACTTGAATGGGGCAGGATAAAATAATCCATCAAATTGCTTTAGAAATTCCCCGACTATAACAGAATTAACATCTAAAACTGTGGTTTTCTCAATTCTCCTTCTAGTAGCAACTTCCAGCTTGAAAACTAGTTGAATTATTTGTTTAAATCTTTCCAATAGTCTTTTGTCTTGATTCGCAAAGCTTATTCTAGTTATACCACCGTCCATGCTTTCCATTTCTCCATAACCTTCGCTCAGTATATATCCAAGAAACTCTGCCAACTCTGGCGTAAGTTTATCGTGCAAAGAAGGTTTGACTAATTTACTTTTTGGTGTAAATTTGTGTAATTCCGCAGATGTGCTCAGTTTAATTTGGGTTTGAGGAAAGATCGAATCTTGTGATATTGTCAGGTAATCAGCGGCGGTTAAATCCTCTAAATCCTTCCACCCATCCGGAGTCAACAATGGATGGTTAGGAGTCGCTGTCAAGTTTAAACCGTTTTCCAGAATAACCTTCAAAACTTTATTGCAATCATAAACATGCAAATTTGTTGCTAAAGAAGGTTTTATCATCCCGTTTAAAGTAGTTAAAACAGGTAAATTAACAGGATATATCCCTTCTGATAATCCTTTAGCCAAGTTTCCTATTGGAATCATACGACCATCTGCTAGTGTTATTTTAGCATCGCTTGTTAGGCAACCATATTGACCGTAAGCCTCTGTTATAGCCTGAGTCTCTATACCCCCACCCAAAAGAGTGTCAAGATTCTTGCTACCTGTCGTAATCTTTGCTACACTTGTTCTTTTTTCTAAAATTTTATCGGCTGTCTCGTAACCTATATCAAGTTTCTCCCTGACAGCGCTTATTATCTTCGCTGCTGTCGCTTCCCCTATTTCGGCTATGTTGGCCAGTTCAGTAGGTGACGAAACGGCAATAACCATCGGATCGGAATATCCTATGCTCTTCAATTTTTCAGCAGTCTTCTCTCCCACGCCAGGAATATCCTCAATGTTGATTTCATTCTTTTTTACCAATCAAGCACCTACCATCAGTTCTATCTCATCAACTAATCTCTTACTCTCTTCCAAAGGATTTATATCTTTAAACCCGTTCACCATCATTTCCATCCTGCCAGACATTTTGTTTTTCTTGATTCTGCCTGACAATATGATTTCTCTGCCGAGAAGATTCGAACTTACCATTCCATAGCGTTCCTCTGGTTCCAGTTTGGACAATTCCTCTGATGGCATGCCTATAAGCTCTTCTGCGGATTTCCTGAACGATACGCACCTCAAATCATCTGTACCGTCGTCCAATATGAATGAGACAACCATGGCGTGAGACGGGGCCACATCGCCGTGTTCCATGCACTTGCTATCTTCAACCTTGCCGTTGCATAATGGGCATACTTCGAACAGAAAATTTCCCCTGAATACCTGCGCTATCGTTCCTTTCAATTCGAAACTGCCACCTGAAATCGCGTCGGATATGTCCGCTCTTTCTGGGGAAATGTTGAAGGACATTTTTAACAATTCTTCGGCAGATGGCAAATCCACAAAATCTTCCAAAATGTTTATCGAGCCGAATCTTCCCAGAGAGATTTCGACTTCTCCGAAAGTGTTCTCGCGTGCAAGACCATTGCCAACTTGGATTATATCGCCGACTGATATGGTTCCTTCTTCAAGCAGTTTGACTTGCTCGTCCCACAGGGGGACTCTTATAACGCCTGTATTATCGCCTATGAAAATGTTGGATACCCTGCCGGCACTCCCGTTTGATTTTTTGAACTCGTTGATTTTGGATATTTTGAAAACCCTGCCAGTTATGCTTACATTTCTCATTCCACTCACAACTTTTTTTATCGGCATTCTTCCAAGAGAATTTTCTGGCAAACTTATATCGAATTCTTTTGCAACCAAGTATACTGCACCTTCCTTTGTTATCAAATCCTTCATTTCTGAGTATTTGTTCTCAACAAGATTTAGTATGTCGGTTTTTTTAAGGTTGGATATGCTCACAAATTCATTTACCAGAAGGTCGAAATCCATGAATTATCTATATGGTTTAATTTTAAAATACAAGTTACACCTTGTTTCTAGAGAGTCGTATATCCTCTCCTATGAGGGTTTTTCTGCCAGCGTGCTTGGCCAAAGCAACGGCTTCCTTCGCGACATTTGTCAGCTTCTCCTCCATTATGATTGCAAACTCTTCAAGAGCATCTTGAGAAACTCTTTTACCGCCTACTTTTTTAAGAATTCTCTCGAAGGGCAATTTTGGGAGAAATTTTGCCATAAATAGATTTAACATAGGTTAATTAATATATTTACAATATGCCGAAAAAGAAACTTAAAAATATTGGAATTGGTATTCTGTTTATTAGCTGGACTTGCAGTATTATTGTACAATTTTTATCCGATACTCTTTAATGAGGAAGGGCATATCTCATTTTGGTTAATACCTGCAGTTGGTGTTTTATTAATTATAGTGGGATTGTGGTATCTTGGGATAAAGATGTATCTGCCTGATCTAGGATACCGTTAAGATGCAGGTTCTTTCTCAAATTCCCTTATAACCCAAATAGCGATCAGAGCGATAGTTGATATAAAACTTACAACTGCTCCAAGCATCGCCAAAATCGCACTGGCACCTTTTGTGCTAATTATGTTCATGCCTATACCAGCAGAAAGAATTATCGCACCGATGAAAATAAACAATATGGAATAGTTCTCAAAAGTTTCCAACTTATCCCTCCCTTTGAGCCTTGACCGCAGATCCATGTTAATCAATTCAATTTCGCCTTAAATATCTTGACTTCCTGATTCTGATAAACCATGTCAAAGTTCTCCAGGCCTTTCCCGTTGAAGAAAAACATTTCCGTGAATACAGAATCCCTGATTTCCGGATCCATCAGGAGAATTAACCTGAAGCTTGGATCTATCCACACCATCGCATCAAGGGCATTTTCATTATTTGATTTCGACCTGAGCTCTACGCCGTTCTGATAGTATACGACATCACTCACCAACGTGTTGCGAATGCCTTGAGAAGGCGAGTTGACTACAGCCAAAAGGTCTGTCCCATTCTGCAGGAGCGTCACTGTAAGTCCTCCTGACGAATAGACAGGCAGTCCCTGGTTGTCAAAGTTTGAAAATCCTACCTGGGCATAGTTCCTGCCGTCGCATTTCCACTGTTTGCCTCCTGTCTTCTGCCAGAGCTTCATGTCGAAGTGGCCGAAACAGCTCATCCAATAGTACTTCCCAATCAAATCGTTGGTCGCCAAGACATAAACTTCGGTTACATCCTTGCAGTTATCCTCTGAAAATTTCTCCCCGTGCAGAATTTTATTTTTGTCGCATTCTTCCGGAGAAAGATGGACATATTTGTTAATTATTTCTATTGATTCCGTTTCATTGTCGGTTGACATCAATAGACCCATGTCTCTTATTCTTGTGTTATGGTCGTAGGGCGAGCATGAAGGGTATCCGCAGTGTGCGCCATCTGCATGAACCTTCAATCCAGTATATCCAGTTATTATATGCCCTGGATCCCACCATGTCGCAACCAAGGCATCCTTATCTGCATTTTCTTTCAGCCAATCAAGTGCACTATACCAGTTGCCGCTTACACTCAACCCCCCTGACGCTATACCCATTTGAATTGCGTCTGATAGCGCAATAAACGTCAGCACACCTATCACGGCGAACACTGTGGAAAATATCAAAAGGTTCCTATGCCTCAGGTAATTATACAAGTTGCCGATAACATAGCCCGCTGATAGAGAGGCTGAAGTTGAAAACAATAACGAGAACCTGACGCCTTTGATTATAAGATAGAAAGAAACCAGTGCCCATAAGAAAAGGAAAATCTCTATGAAATTGATTCTCTCTTTTTTGAAGAGCTTGTAAACAACAAGGAGTGGCAGGCCTATTAGTGTCATTATGGTCGGCAACATCCCGACCCGTTGTGCCACAGAAAGAAAACCGGATTTTGTGAATATGTCTATAGTCTGCAATTCTGCTACAGAAATATTCACGATGAGCCTCTCGCCACCAAGGCCTGTAAATGCCAATCCCCCCAATAAGGAATGGAACATCGTCCTATATCCGACAATGTAGCCTGCAACATTAGCTACGATGAATATAATCAAAAGCGGGACGATTATTGATTTGAAATCCGGGAAGAACGCCTTTATGTCGATTCTTAGTTTTCTCTGATGTATCATTTCTTCCACGATTCTAAATATAACGAATGCTGGAATGAACGCCGTGAACAAAATCAAAGGTAGCCATCCGGCACTCCAGTTAAATGTAAATAACAAGACGCTTGCTGCGGATATAGCATAAAGCGGTATGGATAACACCTTATTCTTAGCATACTTTATCGCAGTTACAACCGCTAGTATTGACAGGAACATATAGAAAACTGTGACAACATCTGAATCCGAATAACCGCCCATCGACACACTTATAAAAGTCGGCGCCAAAACTGAAAACAGTGCCGCAATCAGACCTCCCAAATCATTGGATATCAACCTTCCGAGAAGGAAAGCCGGCATCGGGATGAGCGCGACCATTATCAATGGCGACCACTTTGCAATTTGCATCAAATCAACATCGGCAAAGGCACTGGCAAACTTGTACATCAAGGCAATCGTGAACGACCATCCTTGCTGGAGAGAATAGGGTCTCCCTGGCGGGTAATAACTTAAAGTGTCCCAGTCAGGTACTTTGTAGTCATTCTCAACTATTTCCTTGGCATGCCTGTAGAACCACCACGGGTCGTAGTCGAGAACTGTTGGCGAAGATAAAGTTGATGAGCGGACATAGACACCTAGAAAAGAAATGCCCAATAAAACCAATATGACGAAAGCAGCTGACAATATCTGCTTTTTGCTGAATTTTGATATCATAACTAACATCATTAAGAATTTGATTTATATATGCTTCCTCTGAATTACATTTTCGTATACTTCAAGATGCTTATTCACAGATTTTTCCCATGTGAAATCTTTAAACTTTTCTGATGCAGCATCCCCGAGGGATTTCCTTAGTACCCCGTCGTTAAGGAGGGCAATTATCTTTCCTGCTATGTCCGAAGGGGTGTCTCCATCCAAGAGACCTGTTTTACCATCGTCTATTCTTTCTCTATGCGCGCCTAAATTTGTTGCAACAGTGGCGACACCGCATGCAGCGGCCTCGCCCAATAAGAAACAAAATCCGTCTGTTAGTGCTGGGCACACGACCACATCGCACGCCTTCAAAAAGGTTGGTATGTTCTCGTATTCTAATTTTCCTACATAAACTACATTCTTCTCAAGGCCCATCTCTTTGACATAAGGTTGAAGTTCCTCGTATCCCATACCACCCAAGACTAGTTTTGCATCCGGTATTTGCTTTACAACTAACTCAGTTGCCTTCAGTAAGGCAAGTAGATTTTTAGACTGGGCAGTTCTTTTCACATGCAATCTTCCGAAATATCCAAACATTGGAGAATTTCCCAAATTCAACGAATTTTTATAGTCGTTATTATTCCTGCTGAAGAAATTTTCGTCTATCCCATGAGGTATCACGGTTATCTTGTCCTCAGATATGCCATTTGCCATTATAGTTGTCTTGGAATACTCTGAAGGACAGACATACCAGTCGTATGGTGCCTTGCACATTAGATTCTCTATCAGAGGATACATGTATTTCTCAAAAGAATTCTGGCCTATCTTGTGCCATAACTTGTTAAAGAACTCGTGACAAAATAGTAAGGACGGCTTACCGGCATATTTAGCAATCACCCAACCGGAAATTCCTGGGACAAGGGTGTTGATCTGGACTACATCGCATTGCCTGGCAAGCTTTATTCCTTTTATGAGTGAAGTCATGCTGAAACTCTGCCTGCCAGGAAATATGTAGTGTGACTCGGACAAAATGGGTACTCTGTGTATTTTTACACCATCCAAAATCTCTTCTGGGAGGGTATCAGGTATCCTTGAGGTCAGCCAATGAACATCGTGGCCTTCTTTGACCAACCCTGCACTTAGTTTTATGGTATACGTCTCTCCACCACCTATGTACGGTGGAGCCAAGTCTGATGAGATGAGTATTTTCATAATATCAAAACAATCCGAATGAATTAATACTCAAAATAAGCTATTTTAATCTTACGTAGGGATTATTATAAGGGGTCAAGAAATTGTATTATTACAACATTCATGACATTCTTGGCGTAGAGTCGAATATCAAGATACTGCCTGAGTATTTTGAGGGCAAGCCGAAAAGCATAGATCTGGTCATAACTCAGGGGGACTTCGCTTTTGATACAGCTGGGTACGGCAGACTTGGATTGAAATTTTTTGGTGGAAAAAACACCCTCTATTTGGAGTATCCTTTTTACGGCAGACCAATACAAAAATTGTTAATAAAAAATCTTCAGGGAAAGAAAACGGAATTCAGATTCACTAAATTGACCCATAGCGTATTCGGTGTCACCGATATGATGTATTTCATACTTCAGGCAAAATTGCTCCAGAAGGGATATACATTTGTGCATTCCGGCGGATTGACAAAGAACAAGAAAGCTTTCATTATATCGGCATGGTCCGAAATGGGAAAGTCTTCTACAATATTCGGATTGGCGAAACAAAATTTTGGTGTTTTGGGTGATGATAAAGTTATTGTGGGCGAAAACTCGAAAGTTTATTCATTTCCCGAGAAAGCTGGGATTTACTTTCATTCTAAAAATGTCCACAATGTTAAACTCTCTCCCAAAGACAAAATAAAACTTTTCATAAAATACATGGTATCTAAAATGCCACCACTCTATTTGTACATAGACCCGAACTTAAGAATAGACCTATCGAAGTTACTTCCCATAGAAAAGGGGGGAGAACTGGAAAAAGTTTATTTCTTAGAATGGGGTGACGGTACTGAAAACGTTGATAAGAAGAACGCCATAAACAAAGTAGTTTCCTCTACAGTGCATTCCCTGTTCAGCAACTTTTTTGCAAAGGAGACACTTCTGGCATACTCTTATTTGAATAACTTTGACAGCCAATTTATAGAAAAGGGGATGGAAGAAATACTGAATAAAGTTCTGAAAAAGTACCAGATAATTAAAAGTACGAAAAAGGATTTTTACAAGTATTTGCTTGCAGAATACGGAGACTAGGAAATTATAGTCGGCATTGGATTAGGAACAATTATTTTGCCCCTGTACCCCTTTTCCCGAATTTTCGGTATTATATCCTCTTTGATGTTCCAAGGCAACAGCAACGCGTACTCAGGCTGATTCTTTATCATTTCTTCTTCCCCTTTTATTTCGATGTGCATGCCTGGAGAGTACTTACCAACTTTCCATTCATTGGTCTCAACTAGGCAATCCAATACAGACGAATCTATCTTGCAGAAGTTTAATAGAGTATTTCCTTTTGCAGGGGCACCGATTCCTACAATACGTGATCCGTCCGCCTTTATTCGATGCAATACGTTATTCAGAATACGACGATTTTCATTAACGCGATTTCGGAAATTCTCGAAAGTCTCTATTGAATGTAATCTGTAGTCATCTTCTTTCTTCAGAATTTCTTTAACTGAATTGGAAATTATATGTTTGCCTTTTCTAGATACGAAAACACGAATCGATCCTCCATGCTCATCAACATGATCGGCATCAAATATCTCCAAATCAAAATAATTCAACAAATTGACAAGAGAAGTTAGTGAATAGTATCGAAGGTGTTCTAGATATATGGAATCATATTGTAGCTTGTCCACCAAATCCAAAAGATAATGAGATTGTACTACAAAAACTCCAGAGTCATCGAGCAATAATTTCACTCCTCTGACCAAAGACTCCAGATATTTCACGTGCTGGAAGACATTCAGGCCTGTTATTAGTTGTGCTTTCCCGTGCTTCTCAAATATAATTTTTGCTACATTCTCATCAAAAAATTCATTTACTGTAGGTATCCCTTTTTCTATCGCAACTTTACCGACACTGGATGGATCCACACCCACAACCTTTATTTGACGGTTAACAAATGGTTCCAAGAAAGTGCCGTCGTTCGATCCTATGTCGACAACAAAATCTTTTTCGGATAAACCAAATTTTTCGATTAATTCCTCTGCGAAGGATTGAAGTTGAACTCTAAAAGGTTTATTAGAAGACGACATATAAACATACTGGTCCGTAAACAACAGTTTAGGATCAGCTGTATAGCTAAGTTGCACAAGTTTACAGTCCTTACAAAAGAGTACCTTTAGAGGGTGCAACGTTTCTGGTTGGTTCATGTTTTCTTCGGTAAGGAAAGCGTCGCTTGGAGGATGGTGGCCTAAATCTAAAACCTCGTACAGATCACTGTTGCCACATACCTGACAATTCATAGTTATATCTATTGACTGATAACACTTTTAAGTCTTTATTTACAGCTTATATCCATACAATGAAGGTAAGAGGATGGACTGGAATAATAAGAAAATTTTAGTAACGGGTGGCTCTGGATTTATTGGTTCACACTTGATAGACAAGCTCCTAGAGCTAGGTGCGGATGTTACCGCAGCTGATGTGAAGCAACCTAAAAACCCCCCGCTCAATGTTAAATTTGTAGAATGTGACATAACGGATTCAAATTCCATAGACAAGGTGGTAAAAGACAAGGAATTTGTTTTTCATCTTGCCGCAATAGCAAATCCTGGAAAATGCGAGGAAAACCCTGATTTAGCTTTCAGAATGAACGTGGAAGGAACTTTCAATGTTTTACACTCATCCCTGAACAACAAGGTTAAAAAGGTCGTATTTTCTTCTGCCGCATCTCTTTATGGCAGATATCCACAATATATACCAATAGATGAAAAGCATCCCATAGAGCCATTCCAAACAGTTTATTTAGCGACAAAAAGAGCCTGCGAACTATTTTGTGACTTTTTCCAAGAGAAATATAAACTCCCGCTTATTTACTTCAGACTGTTTACTGTGTATGGACCGCGACAAATACCGGAATTTTTTATACCAACGGTAATTTCAAAGGCATTAAAAAGCGATGTGTTCGATCTCTGGAACAGCAAACCAACCAGAGACTTTGTCTATGTTGCGGATGTTGTTGATGCTTTGATAAAAGGTGCGGAAAGCGACTATGTAAGCGGACCGTTGAACATAGGATCGGGAAGGGAAATACATGTAGGGGAGTTAGCAAAAATAATAATCACTCATATAGAACAATTGCAAAACAGAAAAATAGAAGTAAAATATTTAGAAAAAGATGTTATGGGCCCTATGAGACTGTTGTGCGATAATAGAAAAATTAAACAAGTGTTGGGATGGGAGCCTAAAGTTTCATTGGAAGACGGAATAAAAGAAACTGTCAAGTGGTATATAGAAAACGAAAAGTTGATTGATAACACAACTTGAGCATGTGAAGATGTAATATTGCGAGGTAGATAAAGAAATTTAAAGATTTTCATGCACATTAATTACTAGGAAAGAAAATGTACAGTGATGTTACCGAAACAAAATGGCAGGAATGGTATGGTGTAACTCGAGAGAACAAACCCGATGTAGCAATTATATGGGGTATTTTTTCGAGCATAATGGAAGAGGGTTTCAGTTTTGTGCCAGATTTTCTAGAATACCAATTCAAACCTTATCTCACAAATATTAGACGCTTCAAGTTGCCTCACACTTTCGTAGGTGATTACAAAAACTTGAACATTGCAGTTACGCATGTATATGGTGGACCATTTTGTCTCGACCAGACTTTAAAACTGGTGAAATTTGGTGCGAAGCTGTTGATACTCTTAGGACACTTTGGTGGTTTGAAGAAAGATATACCAGTGGGAAAACTCTTCATACCGTCTGCCGCATTCCGTTCCGACGGTGCAAGCTTCCATCTTCTGGGGGATGAGGATCGTTTTGTTCATCCTACGGTTGACATCGAGTCATGGCTTCACACATATTTAACAAATGAGAAAGTGCCTTATGAAACAGGCCCAATCAAAACTGTTTCAACAATGACAAGCCAAAATGGAAAAATGGTAGACGAGTGGCAGAGGCAAGGCTTTGTAGGGGTTGATCTTGAAAGTGCAGTCGTATTTTCCGTAGCTAAGATACACAATGTGAAATGCGTTTCTATTCTTCACCATTCCGACCATGTAGGCGGTGGACGTTTGATTTTCGATATTACAGAGGAAGAAAGGGGAATGAAAAAATCGGCAAGAAAACAACTTGTGCAACTAGCTCTGAAAGTGGCTGAGCAATTCGGAAATAAGAATAACATTAATCAGTTGAATAGTGTTTGAATGTCTGAACTTGAGTTTTTAAAATATAAAGCGGATCACCTGAGGTTACATTCTATAAGAGCTACTACCGAAGCTGGATCTGGTCATGTAACAAGTTGCTTGTCATGCGCAGAGATAATGAGTGTGTTGTTTTTCCATGAAATGAATTACGACCCGAATAACATGGATTCCCTAGACAAGGATGAATTTATAATGTCGAAAGGCCATGCTGCACCTATACTTTATTCCGCACTCGCTGAAATCGGTGTTATTCCTGTCAGTGAGATTTTAAAACTTCGCTCATTTTCTAGTCCGTCAGAAGGCCACCCTGTGCCGCGAATACCAGGTATAAGAGTAGCTACAGGTTCTCTTGGACAAGGATTGTCGATAGGAGTTGGAATGGCTTTGGCTATGAAGTTGAACGGCATAAATCGGAAGGTCTATGTGCTGATGGGCGATGGGGAAACTGCAGAAGGTTCTGTCTGGGAAGCTATGAATCTAGCATCAATTTTCAAACTCGACAATATTTGTGCGATTCTCGACGCCAACAGATTGGGACAAAGCGAACCCACAATGCATCAATGGGACGTCGAAAAGTATGAAAAGAAAGCTGGGTCTTTCGGATGGGACACCATTGTAGTCGATGGCCATTCTGTGGAAGATTTGATTAATGCATTCAACCAAGTTAAAAACAGTCCTACTTTCATTATTGCAAAAACAATTAAAGGTAAAGGTGTGTCTTTTCTAGAAAACAAGGAAGGTTATCATGGCAAAGCTATCGGTAAGGACATGCTTGAAAGTGCGATAAATGAAATCCAAATCACGCTGAGACCTGCGGAATTTAAAACAAAAAATTTTATTGAATCGAAACCTTTCACAAAAAAAGGATTGCCAACCAAGATAGCAACAAATTACAAGTTAGGTGAAAGTATTGCAACCCGTGATGCATACGGCAAAGCATTGGTAAAACTAGGTGAGCAAGATCTTGATATGGTTGTTCTTGACGGGGACGTGAAAAATTCTACTTTTACAGAGTATTTCTTCCAAAAATATCCGCTAAGAAGTTTCCAGTGCTACATAGCAGAACAAAGCATGATTGGCACAGCAGTAGGTTTGCAGGCACTGGGAAAAAATGTATTCGTAGCGACTTTTGCCGCATTTCTGACTCGTGCATTCGACCAATTGAGGATGGCCACCTATTCGAAAGCTAATATAAAAATCTCAGGTTCGCATGCTGGAGTTTCCATAGGAGAGGATGGTCCATCTCAGATGGGTCTCGAAGATATATCCTTAATGAGGTCATTGTTAAATAGCGTTGTTCTTTATCCTGCCGATGGTGTAGCTGCAGAGAAACTAACTGAATTAAGTGCAAGTCATAATGGAATCTCGTATATAAGGACGACTAGACCAAAAACTCCAATTATTTACGATAACTCCGAAGAGTTTGTTCTGGGCGGTTCTAAGATTCTACGCAAATCTGATGATGATGCTGTAACAATTGTAAGTGCGGGAGTTACATTACACGAAGCATTAAAGGCTGCAGACGAACTTAAAAAAGAAGGAATTTCTGTTCGTGTTATAGATTGTTACTCAATAAAACCTATAGACGAAAAGACCATACTTCAGGCGGCAGATGAAACTGGAAAAATAATAGTCGTGGAAGACCACTATCCTGAAGGTGGGCTTGGCGAAGCAATTGCTTCTGTAATTTCAGGTCAATCCCCTGTTCATAAATTAAATGTTAGAATTATGCCGCACTCGGGAAAACCGGAAGACTTGCTTGCAGAACAAGGCATAGATAAAGATGGGATTGTGGTGAAAGTTAAGGAAATCATTTCACACTAAACTGTGCACATACCTTTTCTGCTATTAAAGCTGGTACGATCTTTGCTGCCATTACTCTTCCTCATAACTAATTATCTCTTTAATTCTTCGTTTGTGTCTCGAGACATTTGAGAACTTGGTATTCAAGAAAACATCTATGATTTTGTAGATATTGAAAAGAGGGCGCCATGCAGGTAAGCAAATAATATTTGTGTCGTTGTGTTCACGGATAATTTTAGCCTCTTTGGTATCGTACGCCATTGCTGCCCTTACTCCTCTAACCTTGTTAGCGGCGATGCACATGCCTTGCGCTGTACCACATATCAATATGCCTTTTGATTTGTTGTCTACCACAGACTTTCCTACCTTGATTGCAAAGAGAGGATAGTCATCATTTTTGTCGAACACGACATTGCCTTCATCGATTACTTCAAACTTCCTCTTTCTGAGGAAATCTTTAATACCTTCCTTTAGCTTGAATCCGTTGTGGTCGGCACCTATATAAACTCTTGTCATATTTCATTATTTGTTTTAAACTGACTAATCTTTATCTATGAAAGGAATTCTAGTAATAAATTTCAAAACATACAAAGAAGCCACTGGCAACAAAGCAATTGGGTTCGCTAGGATATGCAAAGACGTCTCTAGAAAATACAAAGTTAAAATTTTCGTTTCACCGCAATATGCTGATATAGAAAAGGTGTCCAAATTAAAAATTCCTACTCTCGCTCAGCATGTTGATGCCATGGACGAAGGTGCGTATACGGGACATATGAGTATGCTCTCTTTAAAGAGGTCGGGTGGCGTAGGAACATTTTTGAACCATTCTGAAAGAAAGTTAACGTTGTCTGAAATTAAAAAATCGATAGAGTTGTCTAAAAAATATAAATTACTTACTTTTTGTTTTGCATCTACCGCTCAAGAAGGGAAAAAAATTACTGAATACTCGCCAGATTTTCTTCTTTATGAGCCACCTGAACTGATAGGCACAGGAATATCAGTCTCGAAAACGAGAGCGGAAGAGATAACCAAATTTGTCAACGCTGTCGAAAGAATAAACCCAAAAACCACAGTCCTGTGCGGAGCTGGAATAACAAACGGGGAAGACGTGAAGGCTGCCTTAAAGTTGGGTGTAAGGGGGTAGCATTGTCTTCAGGATTCGTGAAATCTAGAACTCCAAAAAAGGTTCTGAAAGAACTCGCAACTCATTTGAATTGTTAAACGGATTCAATATTTAAATTTTATTCTCTTGTTATAACTCATGGATAAAATAAAAGTTGGGGTGCTGAGCAAGTTTCCCCCAGAAAAAAGTGGCACAGCAATAACTACTCAATATCTTGTAGATGCATTGAAGAAAAAATGTAAGGTTATAAGAATAGGTTTTGGTGACTCTGAATGCGAATATAAAGTCAATCTGTCAAGTAATTTGACAGCAGATGTTAAAAAAATAATTGAAAAAGAAGATTTGGATGTACTCCATCTCCAATATACCCCAAGCGGCAGGTATCTGGGACAAGAAGGCAAGTCGTCGGGTATTTCTTACATTAAGACAGTTCTGACAAATCTCAAACTTGCGAAAATGTTGTCGTCTTTAGGCATACCAACTGTATCGACTATACATGACATGCACCCTTCGGCAAAAAATTTGAAACAGGCGGTGACCAAATGGTTGGAAAGAAAAGTGGCAGTGAATTCGAATTCGGTGATTGTTCATACAATGATACAAAAAGATGTCATAGAGAAATATGGTGCCTATGTCGAGTGTATACACCACGGTGTAATCTCCATTAGTCGAAAACCCTCTAAAGGAAAAACCATTTTATTTCTAGGTCTAGTGAGTCCGAGAAAAGGTGTCGAATATCTGATTGAAGCTATGAAATACTTACCTAATTTCAGATTGAAAGTTGCTGGAGAACCTACAGATAGTAGGTATGCAGAAGGATTGAAATCCATTGTGGCGGAAAACAATCTTTCTAATGTCGAACTTAGTTTAAGCTGGGTGTCTGAGAAGGATAGAGATAGGTTATATAGGGAATACAGTATGTTTGCACTACCATACACACTCACATCACGATATATTGTTTCCGGCGCTTTACATGATGCTATTGCTTATAGGATGCCAGTTGTCGCAACGGATATAGGTGGGATGGGAGAAATGGTCAAGAAGTTCAAATGCGGTGTAACAGTAAAACCATTCTCAGCTGAAGAATTAGCTTCTGGGTTCAGGGAAGTTTACAGAAATTACAGAGTCTATCTGAACGGTGTGAATAAATACAGGAAAGATTTAAGCTGGGACAAAATCGCGGGACATCATTTGAAGTTATATAAAGATTTGATAAAGAAAGGGAGAAAGGTTTAGATGAATGTATTTAAACTTTTGGTGTATCTTATAAATATAACCAGTGAATTATCGTGATAATCAAAGAAAAAGCTCCTGTAAGAATAAGTTTTGGTAGCAGTGGTGACTCCAATTATTTCTTTGAGTATATAACAGAAGGGAATGCCCTAAGTGCTACAATTGACAAATATGCTTATACCGAGATACATCCAAGAAAGGACAACAAAATAGTGTTGCGCTCATTGGAAACAGGTGAAGTGCTGCAATTCAATTCAGTTGACGAGATAGCCTTCGACAGAAAAGAGTTAAACGTGATGAAAGCTGTTGTGAAACATTTCAAAAATACTGGAATAGAAGTCATCACTTATACAGATGCCCCATTGGAAAGCGGTTTGGGCGGGAGTGCCTCGCATGCTGTCTCACTAATCAAAGCTTTTTGCAGATATAATAACATCGAGATGCCCAAGGATGAGATAGCAAAACTGGCTTATCATATAGAAAG